>JAUVDD010000055.1 GCA_030595525.1 Puniceicoccales bacterium | reverse complement strand
TTGTGGCCGTACCACCATTGGACAAGCGCGTCCTTCACTCCGCCAAAAATCGGATAACTGTGAAGTAAACCGGTCGGCAAGGCCAAATTGTTGACCACATAGAGCATGGTCACTGTAACGATTGTGGCGATATAGAACCAGATCGCCACATAAAGGGTAGGCTCATTTCGGCGGGCCAGTGTCCAGAAAAAGTTTACGCCAAATACCAGCCAGACGACGGCGACCATCAAGTCCACCGGCCAAATCAGTTCGGCATACTCCTTGCCCTGGGTAAAACCCAACGGAAGGGTTACGGCGGCGAGAACAATGATTAATTGCCATCCCCAGAAGTGTATTGCACTTAACAGATCACTGGCGGTCCGGGCTTTACACAGACGTTGAGTGGAGTGGTAGATTCCAGCAAACATCATGTTGCCGACAAACGCGAAGATCGCGGCATTTGTGTGAAGTGGACGAAGCCGGCCAAAGCTCAACCACGGCATTTCGAAGTTGAGAAATGAGAAATTGAGCTGGAGAGCAATGAACAGGCCGACACTCATGCCGACTGCACCCCAAATCACGCCTGCCAGCGTAAAGAGCCTTACATAATGGTCATCGTATACGATGACCTTTTGGGAACTGGTTGGAGAACTCATACTGTACAGATATCGTTTATTGGTCACGTCGTGGATCTTCATCCTCGAAAGGAAGAAGGGCATCCTGCTCGGAGCTCCCAAAGCCCTTTTTCCTTCTTTCTCCTATGAAAAGGACAACAAAGAGGGTCACTAGTAAAAGGCTAAGGAATATCGTCAGCAGAAGGACGCTCATAGAGCCTGAGTATCTGTTGTTTTTGGGCGCCTCTCGTCAACGCAAAATGTCTCTGAACAATGACTTGCTGCACAAATTTGTCTGAATATCACGATTTAGCGATTTGCCTCATATACCCTCAGGGCATCGAGCATGGCTTTTTCCAGCTCACGAATCCGTGTGCTGCTACTTGGGTGAGTGGACAGGAATTCCGGAGTGGAACGCGGATTGGCTACGCCCATTTTCTCCCAGAATCGAATTGCTGCCCGCGGGTCATATCCTGCCCGGGCAGCGATCATCAGGCCAATCCGATCGGCCTCTGATTCATGGCCACGGCTGTACGGAAGAATAATCCCAACTTGGGTTCCCACTCCGTATGCTGCCAGAATCTTGTTCCTGTCGTCCGACTCCATATCTTTTGTCCCGACGGCCGCCACAACACCACCGATCGCCCGAAGGACCTCCGCGGACATGCGTTGATTCGCATGATGCAACTGAACGTGGGCAATTTCGTGACCGACCACAGCTGCCAGCTCATCATCGGATTCAACGTATTTCAGTAATCCCGTGAAAACGGCTATTTTCCCTCCTGGCATGGCGAATGCGTTGGCAGATTCATCTTCAAAAAGGACAAATTCCCATTTTGCATCCGGCATCTCGGAGCCGATCGCTTCAGCAATACGAAGACTGACCCGGTTGACCATGGCAGTTCCAGCCGGATCGCTGGAAACCGGCATATTTTCTTTTAAAGTAGAAAACTCGCGTGCAGCCATCCCGGCCAGGTAACTCTCTGAAAAGAAGGTTGGCCCGGTCGCACATCCAAAAAGGAGGAGGGCGAGGAGAGGTAATAATTTTCGTTTCATCCCTATTTAGAATCCTGACCTTCCTCTACCGAGGGCTGCAGTCTGTCAATATTGGATTCTGCCTGACGGATATAAACATTGGGTCCATCGGGATAGGGATTGTTCAAAAGACGATATATTGAACCGTAATCCTGTTTGAGTCTTGGTAGAACAAATTGGTACCAGAATTGAGGTGTTCCGGACATCAGGGTGTCCAGATTAGGAAACGGACGTTCGGTTTGGCTCAGCCCCCGGAGGCGGTCAAATTCCTCGAATTCCTTGAACAGTGAAGGAAGTTTATCCACGTACGAAGGATCCGACATTTGGGCCAGGAAGTCCGCTGTCGCCAGCATCTGGGCAAGCACCTTCTCGGTTGGGCTGATGAATGGAATCCCATCAATTATTGCACGTGGCCCGGTTGAGGCGATCATTCGCTGGACGACTGAGATCGCGGAATCCGGCCATTCCAGTCGCATCAGGAAGCGACGGGAAATCTGGCAGCTTCGATGTTCATGGATCAGCACATATTTTGCTCCGGTGCCACTGGGATCATCTGTTTCCTTCAGATAGCCCGTATCATGGAGCAGGCAGGCAGCCGTTCCCAAAAGAAAATCGGTGTAAGTAACCGGTACTTCCTTCCGATGTTCCTTCAGGGCGAGAAACATTCGGGACCAGCATATGGTGACCTGCAGGGTATGCTCCAAATCATGGTAGGCCATGTCGCTGGCCTGATAAGGATGGATTTTTCCCTGATACAGGTCATGTACAGACGCAATCAGTTGTCGAATCCGATCCAGGCCTTGATCCGGGAAGCAGGCTGTACCAATTTCGGTAATAACTTCCTCGACGGCCTTGATGTCGTCGGTGGGGATGGATTCGAGTGTGAAAAATGGGGTCATAGGGTGTGAACTAAATCTATGCAAAATCTGGAATAAAGGGATTCGTTGGGCAATTCATTAATGGATATGAACGATTTTGACTTTGCGAAAGTGCTGATGATGAATAATTTAATGTGTTTTTAACAGAATCCATATGAACATCGGGCTAACAGGGGGTATCGGGTGCGGAAAATCCACAACATTGGGATATTTCCGTGAACTTGGTGCAGAAACCATCGAGACAGATGCCGTTGTCAGGGAATTGCTAAGATCCGACAAGGAGATCATGGCTGCCATTCGTTCGGGATTTGGTGATTCTGTTATGGATGTGGAAGGAAGGATTGACAGGGACCAGCTTGCTCGTAAGGTCTTTAATAATTCCGAGGCATTAGTGCTTCTGGAATCAATTGTTCATCCACGCGTCCGCCAAAACTGGATGCATGCGTTGCGGAAGAACCACCCAATCCTGATCGTCGAGATCCCATTATTATTCGAAAAGGATTTGCAGGTAGAATTTTCCAAGACCATCTGTTTGAGCAGTGATTCAGAAGTCCAGAAGGCCCGCCTTCTTGCCAGAGGAATAAGTGAATCACAGATACAATATCGGAAAGATCGCCAATTCAGCCTGAATCAAAAAATGAAACGGGCGGATATCATCATCCATAACAACGGCTCTATGAAACATCTCAAGGAGCAGGTGGAGTGGGTAATGAAGCGATTAGCCGATAGCTCAAACCAGTAATCGCATCAACAATATCATGAGTCCTGAGCAAGAGAACCTCGCTTTCGAGGCAAAGAATTTAAAATCATCAAGAGAAGCCGCAGAATCATCTGAGGCTCCTAAGAAAACCACACGCAAAAGGGCTGCCAAGAAAGCCACCCGCAAGCGTGTCGCCAAGAAAGCTACCAAAAAGCTGCCAGGCGCCAGCGAACGGAGACCCGCGAAAGCAACTCCGGGGATGGACGGGATCAAGGTACCGATGGTTCCTGAAAAAGTGGAGGCGGAAGTTCCTCAGGCGTTCTCTACCGATGAGAATGACTTGAAACAGGCTCCGCCACCGCCTCCTCCCGCGGAACCGCAAACCAAGGAAGTTCCCGAGAAAAAGGAAGAACCAGAAACTTCCGAGAGAAGACCTCGGCAGGGACAGCAATCCGGGAACAGGGGATCTAATTTTAAACAAAAACCCTACAACAAGCAGGGTAATCAGAAAAAAGGCCCTCATAATCAAAACCTCAAGCGCCAAAATAAACAGCGGCGCCCGCAGAAGGAACGGCGTCCACAGAAGCCAAGGAAGGAAACTTCATATCTTGCTGAGTGGGGCGACTTGCCGGGACTGGGGATTTTTAAATCGTTTGAGAATCTGGAAAAAGTGGCCGCTGAAATTGCCTTGGACAAGACAGATCCGATTTATGTCGAGAATCTGCTGAAGCAGCCTTTCCTGGAACTGCGAGAATGGGCACAAGGTGAATTTGGTGCAGATGAGATGATTCAGAATGCCCGGCAGGGATTGATTGAGGCCATCCTCTATGCTGCCAGAAACAGGAAGCAGCCGATACATGCGCGGGGAATTGTTGAAGTTCTAGATGACGGTAATGCCTTGATTGTTTATCAGGAGGATAATTACCAGATCCGGACAGCGAGCGCTTTCCTGCCAAAGATATTGGTCAAGAAGTTTAGTATCAAGACGGGGACTATTGTTGAAGCCCAGTTACATCCGCGTCGAAAGGCCTTGCCGGATAACACGATCGACCAGCTGAAATTGGCCGGCAGGGAAGGTGGCAGTGTTGATTTCATTCCGGACGGCGTGGAAGAAGACCTGGCTTCAGAAGCATTGACTGCCTTGTTCCCCGATAATGAATTTATCCAGGATGTGGAGGCGGAAGACGAGACAACTCCTTACGTCGTTAAAATAGTATCTCTGATGGGCAAGGCGCCCGAGGAGAACCTTGAGGTAACGCCATTTGAGGACTTGATTCCCTATTACCCGACGGAGCGCATCATTCTTGAAACGGAACCCGAGGTGAAGTGGGATAATACGGCGATGCGGGTTGTGGATCTGCTCACTCCGGTTGGCTTGGGCCAACGTGGATTGATTGTATCGCCTCCCCGGACAGGTAAGACCATCCTCCAGCAGGGTGCGGCCAATGCGATCGCTATTAATAAGCCGGAGGCACATTTGATCGTTCTCCTGATTGATGAGCGACCGGAAGAAGTGACTGATTTCCGTCGACAGATTACTGCCGGCGAAGTCATTGCCTCGACGTTCGATGAGAGTCCGGAAAACCACGTTCATTGTGCTGAAATGGTAATTGAGAAGGCTCGTCGCATGGTGGAAAACGGTGAACATGTAATTATTCTGCTGGACTCCATTACCCGATTGGCCCGTGCCTACAATGCCTTGGCATCCAACAGTGGAAAGATCCTCTCAGGTGGGGTTGAAGCAAATGCTTTGCAAAAACCGAAACGCTTCTTTGGTAGTGCCCGAAACATCGAGGGCGGAGGATCTTTGACAATTCTGGGAACTGCTCTGGTGGAAACAGGCAGCCGGATGGACGAAGTGATCTTTGAGGAATTCAAGGGAACCGGCAATATGGAGCTGCATCTTGACAGGGCGTTATCCGACAAGCGCATTTTCCCGGCCATCGAAATGGCCAAGAGTGGCACCCGTAAAGAGGAACTGCTCTACCATCCCGAGGAAATGCAAAAGGTCTACGGACTGCGCCGTGCCATGAAGGGTGTTCCACCGACCGATGCTATGGAAATGCTCATTACCCGCATCAAAAAGACCAAAACTAATATCCAATTCCTGGTTGGCGTAAATACTTAAGGTACTGCAACAACTCAGTCTAAGGTTGGGGTTGGGATTGACCGTTAAGGATTCATTTGGTCATAATCCTTTCAATGAATCCCCAAGTCATCATCCGGCAAAAACGTGATGGTAAGATCCTTTCAAACAATCAGGTAGCGGCATTTGTTGCAGGTGCCGTGGACAGCACGTGGACACGTGGTCAGATTGGCTCAATGTTGATGGCATTGTTCCAACAAGGCATGAATCTTGATGAAACAAGGACCTTGTTGGATCAAATGATGCGATCTGGTGAAGTGCTTGATGTTTCAGGAATTGATATCCCCAAAGCGGACAAGCATTCGACTGGTGGCGTGGGCGACAAAGTGTCGCTTGTCCTGGCACCCCTTGCTGCCGCGTGTGGGATGGCTGTACCCATGTTGAGTGGACGTGGGTTGGGCCATACCGGTGGAACACTGGACAAGCTCGAGTCGATTCCCGGATTCAATGTATTTCTCAGTAAGAAGGAAATTCATCGGCAGGTCAGTGAGATCGGTTGCGTAATTGCAGGTCAGACCGCAGATATTGTTCCGGCCGACAAGATCCTGTACGCCATGCGGGATGAGACGGCCACAGTTGAGCACCCGTCCCTTATTGCTGCCAGCATCATGAGCAAGAAACTGGTTGAGGGAATTGATGCCCTGTTGCTCGATGTGAAATTCGGGAAAGGCGCCTTCCTGCAAAAACTGGAAGACGCAGAGTTTCTTGCCCGCCTGATGGTGGATCTGGGTAAGGCAATGGGGTGCAAAGCCGGAGCTTGGTTGACCCGGATGGATACTCCCCTCGGACGTACTGTCGGTAATGCGGTTGAGGTCGAGGAATGCATTGCTATCCTGAAGAATGAAGGCCCGGATGAGCTGACCGATCTGATTGTTGAACAGGTGGCAGGCATGCTTGAACTGACTGGCCTGATTGCGGATCGCAAAATTGCCAGGGAAACGGTTTTGGAGAAATTGGCAAACGGGGAGGCATTGAATCGCTTTGCCGCGATGGTTCGTGCACAGGGAGGAGATGATGGCATTATCGATGATCCTTCACGACTTCCCAAAGCAAATCATGTAGTGGATATTCACTACCAGGAAGCCGAAGTCGCCTACGTAGGCGATGTCGACGCAAGGGAGATTGCTGAGATTGTTTTGGACACGGGTGCGGGTCGACGATGTGCGGAGGATGACGTTAACCATGCATGTGGTATCACTCACCTCGCAAGTGTCGGGGATCGATTGCAACCTGGGGAAATCCTGGCAAGACTGCATCATGCCACACCGGAGAAGGAAATCGAATGGATGGAGCGCATTCGGAAAACCATGACATTGACTGCGGAGCCCGTCGTTGTTCCGCCAAGAATATTTAAGGAAATTCGCTGAGATGGAGTTCAATAACTATCAAAAAACAGTCGATTGCATCCGGGAGAAGGACAGTCGGCATGAGGAACGAAAACTGGTTATAGTTTTGGGATCAGGCTGGGGCCCGGCAGTTGACGCATTGATGGAAGTAGAGGGAGAGGTTGCCTATGAGGATCTCCCCGGCTTTCCGGTAAGCACAGTAGCAGGGCATTTTGGCCGGTTATTATGGGGGGATTTTGCCGGCGTGCCAATTTACTGCATGCAGGGACGATTCCATTATTACGAGGGTTACAGCATGGCGGAAATAACTTTTCCCGTTCGGGTTTTTGCAGCCCTTGGCATCGAGTGCATGTTCCTCACAAATGCGGCAGGAGGACTCAATCCGGACTTTTCGGTGGGTGATCTGATGATGATCCATGACCATATGAACTTTATGGGAAACAACCCGTTGATTGGGCCCAATTTCGATGAATTTGGTCCTCGCTTTCCAGATATGACAAGTGCCTGGGACAAGGAGTTGCAATCTTGTCTGGAATCGTGCGCCAAGGAGGCGGATGTCCTTTTGCAGAAGGGGATTTACATGGCTGTCAGCGGTCCTTCCTTTGAGACTCCCGCAGAGATCTGTGCTTTTGCCACTTTGGGAGCGGATGCCGTCGGCATGTCGACTGTACCGGAATGCATAGTCGCACAACATTGCGGCATGCGGGTGACCGGGATTAGTTGTATCACTAATCTGGCTGCTCACATTGGCGGCGAAAAGCTTTCACATGAAGATGTCTCGAAAGCTGCCAAGCATTCCCTGGCGAATGTAATAGCTCTTTTGTACAGGGCAATTCCCTGCATGCATGAAATTCTTTAAACCGATTCAATCCTATGTCGTTACAAGTCATCCAACATCCAGCCGCTATCCATTACATTAACCAGCTCAGAAAGAAGAGAACCTCGCATCAGGAATTTCGGAAATATTGTGATTTGGTTACTAATTTTGTAGCGATTGAGGCGACCCGGGATCTCAAGATGGCCGGACAAACCATTACCACTCCATTGGAATCCATGGATGCGGAATTTGTCGAGGAATCGGTTGTCGTGGTCGCCATCTTGCGGGCAGGAGCAGGCATGATCGACAGCGTAGTTCGTTTGTTGCCTGAAGTTTCGGTTGGCTATATTGGACTGGAACGGGATGAGGAAACTGCTGAAGCGAGACGGTACTATTGCAAATTCCCACCAATGGAGGGATCGCGAGTGCTAGTGGTGGATCCCATGTTAGCTACCGGAGGTTCAGCTGAGCAGACGATTGAGGCGGTTTATGATGCCGGGGCAAAAAAGGTGGATTTTCTTTGTATTGTGGCGGCCCCCGAGGGTGTTGCCCGACTGGAATCCCGCTACCCGGACCTGCGCATATTCGCCGGTTCACTTGATCGGGAATTGGATGAAAATAAGTATATTCGTCCGGGCTTGGGTGATTTCGGAGACAGGTTGTATGGCACCTGATCGGTAAAAAATTATACAATTAAGAAAACTTGAATTTTAAATTCAAGCGGTCACGCTCCGTCTTGCAACTCAGACGCAAACCCCAATATAGAAAGGACTATCCATGACCCCAAACTGGAAACACCGTGCCTCCATGGGCACATTCTGTGTAATCTCCGTAATCGCCTCCCAATCACTTTTTGGAGCGGG
>JAUVDD010000282.1 GCA_030595525.1 Puniceicoccales bacterium | reverse complement strand
GAGCCGGCGATGCCCGTTACGCAAACTCACGAAGAGTTGAAAACGGCTATTATTGAGGCATTCCAGGATTAAATTGAAGATCCGCTGGCACAAATTGATCCGAAAGGCTCACCGCTATCTAGGTGTCTTGATAGGCATTCAGTTCATGGCTTGGATGGTTGGAGGGCCCAGCTTTTCCTGAAGAATTGGAAGCAGATTCCGGGTAAACGTCACCGCATCCGATCGGGTCAGGTGCGACCACTCCGGACAATCTTACTCCAAATAAGGCTATGGGATCCCTCTTTTCCGTTGACCAGATCATCCTTCATGCCGACTAATTTCATCTGTAATGTCCTTTCGATTTATAGCAGGCGCGGATGACTTTCTGGTCCAGCGCAAGGCCCGTGGTGAATGGGATGAGATGGCTCAAACAGTCAGCGATCCCAACGCGATGGAAATTGTTGATGGACAAGCCGGTAACGTGGATGAAGTGAGCAAAGCTGTGACTCAATTCATCAGTGCTATTCAAACGATTTCTCTCTTTGCACCTGAAAAGGCCATTTGGTTCAAAAGTGTCACTTTTCTGGCAGATTCAGTAACGGGCCGCTCCAAGGGAACTCTTGAAGAAGTTGAGCGGATACAGAAGGTTTTGGAAAACTTTGACGATGCTTCGGTTAAAGTTCTCATTTCTGCCTCCCCGGTAGATCGCCGAAAAAAAGCATATAAATGGTTTCAGTCGACTGGGGAGAGCACCTTTCTGGAAGCTGGAAAGGATGCGGATGCCGTCATCACCATGGCCGTGAATGAGGCCCGTGAATCGGGTATTGAATTTTCCAGTAACGCGGCACAGATCCTGGTGGAACTGACTGGTGGTAGCGCGCGTTTAAGTCTGGAAGAGACCCGCAAGCTTGTCACCTATCTGGGAGCCAAGGGTGGCAAGATCACTCCCGCTTTGGTCGGTGAACTGGTTCCGAGTCTCGGTGACAGTGACTTTTTTGAGGCCGCTGAGGCCTTTTACAGTCTGGACCTGAAATGGGCTCTTGCAGCTATTCACAGGCATTTCTTCGCTGGGCATGACGCACGTCCGTTGATCAGCTCG
Source organism: Puniceicoccales bacterium (assembly GCA_030595525.1). Classification (GTDB taxonomy): domain Bacteria; phylum Verrucomicrobiota; class Verrucomicrobiia; order Opitutales; family Oceanipulchritudinaceae; genus Oceanipulchritudo. The sequence continues at coordinate 2,280 of JAUVDD010000282.1, read as the reverse complement.
CTACAGAATCGCAACCGTTTGCTCATCCAACTTAAGGTTCTTCAACAAAGTGGAGCCATCCGTGGCCGAGTCAGCAAATCGGCGATGGATCAAGTGGCAGATCGATTCGGAAGCTATTTTGGATCGGAACCAGGCAAATCGAGTTTTTGCGTCCTGACACAGAACCCATGGTACCTGGGTCGATTGTCCGAATCACTGGGTAAGATCAGCCTTAAAGCTCTGCTCGAGTTTCAGGAATCCTTCAGGGATGCTTTCATGGAAATCATCAGCCGACCGGGTGATCAGGAATCCATTATGATCGCTACCGCAGTACGCTGTATTTCCCCACTTACAGCCCGTTCCGCCTGATTGGTCTTGGCACATAGAAAATTTCCTTTGATTGTATGTGAATGGAAGCGATTCCCAATATCCTCGCCCAACGTTACGCCTCCAAGGCAATTAGCGACATCTGGTCTCCGTCAGGCAAAATCCGCCTTGAGCGCGAATACTGGATAGCTGTTATGAAAGGACAGGCCGATCTTGGCCTCGATATCCCGGCCGATGCTATCGCCTCTTATGAAAAGGTCATCGACCAGATTGACCTCGATGCAATTGATCAGAGAGAACGGATTACACGGCACGATGTGAAGGCCCGTATCGAGGCATTCAATGAGCTTGCCGGCTTTGAACACATCCACAAGGGCATGACTTCACGGGACCTGACCGAGAATGTCGAACAGCTGCAGCTCTACCGTTCCCTCGAAATCCTCTTTCACAAGTCTCTGGCCGTATTGAAGAAATTCTCTGACAAGGCAAGCGAGCACAAGGATCTCGTCTTGACTGGCCGCTCACACAACGTGGCAGCCCAGCCAACCACTGTTGGTAAACGGATTGCCATGTTTGGAGAGGAACTTCTGCGGGCAACCGGAAAGCTCCAGGCGGTCGTGCAGGACTATCCGGCACGCGGACTTAAAGGTGCAGTCGGTACACAACTGGATTTGCTGACTCTCTTTGATGGGGACCTTAACAAAGTAAGCGAACTGGAATCGCGGGTCCTTCAGCATCTTGGATTACCCGGACAGTTGAAGGTGGTTGGACAGGTCTATCCCCGCAGCCTCGATTTTGAGGTGATCAGTGTGTTTAACCAGATTGCATCCGGTGCCAGTAGCTTCGCCCGGACGCTTCGCCTGATGGCCGGTTACGAACTTGCCTCCGAAGGTTTTGCCAAGGGACAGGTTGGTTCGTCTGCCATGCCACATAAGATGAATGCCCGTTCCTGTGAGCGTATCAATGGATTCGCTACGATTCTTAAAGGGCATTTGGCAATGGTTCAGGGTCTCGCTGGTGATCAATGGAATGAAGGTGATGTGTCTTGCTCGGTTGTTCGACGAGTTGCTCTTCCCGATTCCTGCTTTGCGATCGACGGATTATTGGAAACCACTCTGACCGTTCTTAACCAAATGGAGGTCTTTCCGGCGGTTATTGATCGGGAAAATGCCTACTATTTCCCGTTTCTCAGCACCACTACCCTGCTGATGGAAGCCGTTAAAGCGGGTGCCGGTCGTGAGGCTGCCCACGAGGCAATTAAGGAGAACGCCGTGGCAACCGTGGCAGATCTCCGGTCAGGCAGGATTACTTCCAACGATTTAGCAGAACGTCTGGCAGCAGATGATCGGCTGGGAATGTCCCGCGAAAAAATTGATTCAGTAATCGCCTCAGCCGCCGAACTCTCCGGGCGTGCAGCGGAACAAGTGGATGGTTTCAGCGAAACGGTGGCAGCCCTCTTGAAGGAACACCCCGAGGCCGCATCCTACGAGCCCGCTCCTATTCTGTAAGTGGTCACAATCTGTGACCAGCCGTTCCAGTATCAAATCCTCTAAGGCGTTTGGTTTTAGGAAGAGGTGGCTGAAGGAGGGGTATAATCTTCTGATAAACATCCCAGAGCACGGCGTCGTGTTCTAATATCGTTTTTTCCACTTCAGCCAATCGCTTTAATAAGGTCGCATTCGTCATCATATCTTCCCGTATTTTGATAAAAGCCTGTATGATGAACACACTGGCTGCAATTGCTTCATCCGTGTTAAGAATATTGGCAGACATTAACGCACCATGCTCAGTGAATACCCAAGGAAGGTATTTTCTGTGAGTCCCCCTTCCGCTTTTCTTTAAGGTCACAAATTGTGACCTTAAATACTTCCATTCCTCCTCTTCCAATTGGAACGCAAAGAGCTCTGGAAATCGTTTCTGGTTTCTCTTGAATGCTTGGTTAAATACTTTCGTGGTAACTCCGTAAATGCCAGC
>JAUVDD010000244.1 GCA_030595525.1 Puniceicoccales bacterium | reverse complement strand
GAGGGGTGTGCGAGCTGCTGCTGAATGCTTCCATCATTGGTCAACAAAAGCAGGCCTTCGCTCTCCTTATCCAGTCGTCCGACGCAAAACAGGCGGATTTTCCTCAACTCCGGAGGCAGCAATTCGAAAACTGTTTTCGTTGCATGCGGATCGTCGTTAGTGCAGACGAATCCTTTTGGTTTATTCATGGCAATGACAACTTTCGGCGGCTGCCTGCGGGAAATAACCCGCCCATCAACCTCTATTGTATCTTTCCCCGGCAAACATTTTGCTCCCAAATCGATTATTTCGCCGTTTACAGAGATTCTTCCCTCCTCGATCCATCGTTCAGCTTCCCGGCGCGAAGCCAGTCCACGATCAGCAATTACCTTTTGAACACGTATAGATTGTGATCCTTCCATATAAGACGAATCTTGTTCAGGTTAATGCTTGTCAAGATTGGTAGCGGAATTTAGCTTCTGTATCTCCAAAAGTGGACAAGAATATTAAAAATCTCTTCCCAGTCATGAAATCACTCAAAGTATCTTTCATTTTGTCGCTAATCGCAGTCATGTTGGCTCCGGCAATCTCTGCCGCTTCTAATGCTCAAGTCGTTGCCGAAGATCCTGATGGTAGCCTTGTCGTACGCGGCGGCTCCACTATGATGCTCGATGCCGGAGATATTCTGCGTGAAGGAGATGTCATCAAGACCCGGGCTGCCACTGTAGTAGTCAGCATTTGCGATGGGGCGCTCGTAACAATTTATCCTAAATCCGAAGTAGGTGTCGCCAGTTTGTCTGACGAAGTAGCTGTTCTTAACCTCATCAAGGGTGAGCTCTTAGGCGATACGGTTAGTGGATGTGCCGTTTCGATCTCCAACAAGGTTGGTACCGCCGACATCTCCAATGGTGTCTATGGTGTGCTCCTCAACCAGACCGGCAAGGGTTGGACCCTGCAGATCCGCAATCTGGACGGGAATGTTACCTTCACTGGTGGCAATGTTGACACCAGCGATGTGACCGCTGCCCTGGTTGAGTCTGGCAAGGCTGTCAGAGTACCAGCCGGCGAAGAGTTGATGGTTCGCGGTTCCTACAACCCGAATTCCAACGTATTCACTCCAGTTGGTGGCGCAGGTGCCCTCACAGTCATTCCGGCTGACACAGCTGATGAAATGGAAGAAGGCGCTGACGAAATGGACGACCTGAGACCAGGATTCCAAGGTTCTACAGGTGAGGACGGAACTCCAAAAGTACCGACCTTGATCGAGATTCCTTACGAGGACATCGAAACTGCCAGTGACAAGGGCTAATCCCTAAAGTCATTAAACTCTTTTACCGACCTCGGTCCTTCACGGACCGGGGTCTTTTTGTAGTCGGGATCGGGAATCGGGATTCGCGGGATAAACCTCTGGACTACTTACATTCTTCCACGATCTTATCGTAGATATCGGAAATGGGCAATTGGGCTATTTCTGACGGATTGAGACGGTTTTGCAGGATCTCCGGAAGCTCCACTATCCGTTCACTCAAAGTGAGGCGGCGATTGGCCTCAACTTCATCAACCCGGTCAACCGGTGTAAACAGAGGGACTTTCGCGAGGACTTCCGGATGTTCCTTGATAATCCGATGAATTGCCAGGACAGCGTCACAGAATCGATCCAGCTCTGCCTTGGTATAGCTTTCGGTTGGCTCAATCATGAGACCAAAAGTTTCCGGCCAAGCGACGGTGGGGGCATGGAAGCCGAAATCCAGGAACAACTTGCCGACACGAGTGATGGCGAGAGCCCTTGGCGTTCCGGCAGCTTCAATCCGTTGGAAATCCTCTTCGTCGAGGGTTAAAATAAATTCATGCATGCGCGGGGTTTCCCCGGCACCAGCTGGCAGGGTGGGATACGCTGAGGATAAGCGTTCAAAGCAATAGCGGGCACTCAAAACGGCCATACCAGTCATCCTGGGCACGCCTGCCTTACCCAGGCGCAGTAAATAAGTGTAAGCGCGGATCTTGTGGGCGAAGTTTCCCCAGTGTCGGTGGAAACTTCCAATGCTCTTTTCGGCTTTTACCGGCGAATATACGCCGTCTTGCAGGATAATTTGGTGTCCTGGCAAATAGGGAAGCAGTCGATCGCTGACCCCGACAATTGCGTCACCTGGTCCACCACCACCATGCGGGATGGTCCATGTCTTGTGCAGATTGTTGTGGACCGCATCCACGCCCATTTTACCAAGGTCACACCATCCAGCGATGGCATTCATGTTGGCTCCGTCCATGTAGACGAGCCCACCAACGCTATGGATCAGATCCGCCATTTCGCGGAAATCGGATTCAAAAACGCCGCTCGTATTCGGATTGGTTACCATGATGCCGGCGACTCGATCACCATAAATAGCCACCTTTTGGCGCAAATCATCCATATCGATGCTGCCATCTGGAGCACCATCCAGCAGGACGATTCCAGACTGTAATCCATCGACCTTTTTGCTCGGATAACCCGCCATGACAGCAGTGGCAAAATTTGTACCGTGGGCGGATGCAGGAATCAAAATGACATCACGATGTCCCTCACCACGGTCAGCATGATAGCCTTGAAACAACTTGATACCAACCAGCTCACCTTGGGCACCGGCAACTGGCTGAGTGGTAATTCCTGCCAGTCCAGTGATTTTCTTGAACCATTCCTGGATTTCATAGAGCAGGTGGAGACATCCCTGGACATCTTCAACCGGAGCTTGAGGGTGAACGCCTGTGAATCCGGAAAGGTTGGCGGCCCAGTCATTAATGTACGGGTTGTACTTCATGGTACAGGACCCGAGCGGGTAGCAGGCATCATCCGGACTGACATTGAGTTCACCCAGTCTTTGATAGTAGGAGACGATTTCCTCGTTACTCAATTCCAGCAGACCCAGCTCACCAGTCCGCAACGCTGATGTTGGAAGTTCCTTGATGGAAGCGGCATCGTTCAATTCACCGGAAACATTCTCAGCGAAGAAGGAGACCAGTTTTTCAAGGTCCATTTTTTTGTCACTGAAGGACAGTTTCAGGAGCGAACGGCCATCGTTTACGCGATTCGTCAGATCCACACCGATGTGCAGGCCGGCTTTTCGGCCCTTTTCTATCAAGTTCTGGACGCTACCACTTACTTCGAGCAGAGGTTCATTAACAAATGTAGCTTCCGGATAGGCCAATTGGATGCCGTTGAGGGCGGTCAATTTCTTTGCTGTCACAACTGCCTGGTTCCGTGCTTTCGAAAATGCAGCCTGAATACCAGACTCTCCCCGTGAAAGAATTGCTGCGCCGGCGATGGTCGCCAAAAAGGCCTGATTGGAACAAATGTTGGAAGTCGCCTTATCCTTGCGGATGTGTTGTTCGCGAGTACTGAGTACCATTACCCAGCAATCCCGGCCTTCTATGTCCTTGGCTTTCCCAACAAAACGTCCGGGGGTCTGACGAATAGTGCTTTTGCTTTGGTCGTTATAGCGAACCCCGAATAACCCCAGACCAGGGCCGCCGAAATTCGGGCCGATGGCCATATGGTGGGCATCACCCACGATCATATCCACACCCGACTCTCCGAATTCTGTTGGAGGCTTGAGACCACCGGTTCCCAATAAGATAGGATCGATTATGGCTGTGCAGTTTGCCTTTGTACCCAGAGTCAGGTCTGCCAGGGCATCC
>JAUVDD010000415.1 GCA_030595525.1 Puniceicoccales bacterium | reverse complement strand
TTCCTGAAGACAAACCGTTTGCCGTGTTTAAAAGTCAGCCCTTTGATTGATATCCCTCTCACCGGAACATCGGAATCGCCCCATTCATCATTCTGGCCATCTATGCGAATGTACTCCTCCAATGTGGGGGCAACAATGCGTTGTTTCAACTGGTCCTCACGACATGGCCAGAGGTATACCTTGCGTTGGACTGTATCGACAACCCAAGTACCTGGTTTTGTTAAGCCCTCCGGCACGTTGCACAATTCTCCACCCATAACCAGCGCCTGCTCGATATCGTTGTTATTCCGGTTACGCGGCATGTGTCCGCTGAGCTTGTAGGTTCCCTCAACTGTTGTCCGGGCGATATTCTCCTGCAGATCAACAGACTTCAACTGGAGAAAATTACATACCCAGTTTCTTGTGGGTTTCAAATAGATCTCGATGTCACTCAGGTTGTGCCACTGCCGGAATGCGCCCGATCCAAAGTGTAACAAGTCCCGCTCCAGCCAACGGGAGCGCGTGCCATCAATGGACATTTGCAAGGTTGGATCACTTTGAAAAGGAATCCTGGCCCGGCTAATGAAACCGTTCTCATCAATCAGGGAATAAAAGCGATCCAGACCATCCGGCATATCAGCCACGTATAGGTTGCCATTGGCAACAGAAGGAGTTCCTTCGGGAAGAGCCTTGGCCTTTTCCCAACCCGTGATCTCCACCCCGGAATCCAAAACAGGAGTTTCACCCGGGAATGCCTCGTAACTTACGCTTAATCCAAGGGGTGCCCCATCGTCCACATTCAGAACGAACGGGTTTTCCATGAAGTAGGTACCACCACGCAGGACCACACGGATATTTTGACGACGCTCCACTTTGCTGAGCCCACGAATGGTATCCCGTGCTTTCTCCAAGGTCTTGAAAGGGGCCTGAATCGTTCCTTCGCCCAGATCGGATCCACCCGGAGAAACGTAATAGAGTTTTTCAGCCATCACTTGGGTACAAACGGCAGCTAAACCAATAATGAGGAATATAGTTTTCATGTCCTTATACTGTAATATATCGTCAGTTCTTGGGGTAATTCTCAGGATCTGGACGAGATTTCCTTGAAGATTGCCAAAAACAACTAGCCTATCGAGCAAATTACACCAAACTTTTCCATTCCAACCTAATATATTATGAAGAAATGCTACCTCCTCACCGCCAGCCTGTTATTGGCGATTATCGGATTAACCGCATTTGGTGCCAAGCAGCCAAATATTGTAATCATTTATGGGGACGATGTCGGCTACAGCGATGTTGGGGCCTACGGATCCAAGCTCATCCCCACTCCCAATATTGATCGTCTGGCAGATGAGGGCCTGCGTTTTACTGACGGGCACTGCTCTGCTGCCACTTGCACGCCTTCCCGCTTTTCTCTGCTGACGGGACTGCACGGATTCAGGGAGAATGTCAGCATTCTGCCACCGAATGCCCCGCTAAGCATCCCGACTGATATCCTGACCTTGCCCGGCATGCTGCAGCAAGCTGGTTACACCACAGGGGTTGTTGGTAAATGGCACCTTGGCATTGGTCAGGAGGGTGTAGAGACAAATTGGAATGGTATTGTGAAACCGGGACCACTGGAAATTGGATTTACTTACTCCTTCCTCCTCCCTTCCACCAATGATCGTGTTCCATCCGTCTATTTGGATGGCCACCGCGTCTTGAATCTGGATCCAAATGATCCGCTTTTTGTTGGAAGGAAAAAGGAAGATGTAGATCGACCGGGAAGCACTGCCTATCCGGATGCCAAGGTTAACCCGGAAGCAATGACCTACTACCAGAGCACACATGGCCATAATAACAGTGTGATAAACGGCATTGGTCGAATCGGTTATATGGCCGGCGGCAAGTCAGCTCTCTGGAACGACGAAACGATGGCCGATGTATTTGTCGACAAGGCTAAGGCATTTATCGCCGACAACAAGGACCGTCCTTTCTTCCTTTATTTCGCCTCACAGGACATTCACGTTCCGCGCGCCCCTCACCCAAGGTTCCAGGGCACAACCGGTTTAGGCTATCGTGGCGATGCCATGGTCCAGTTCGACTGGTCAACTGGACAAATCATGAAGGCCCTCGAGGAAAATGGATTAAAAGAGAACACGATTGTCATTTTCTCCAGCGACAATGGACCGGTTTATGATGACGGGTACGATGACGGGACCACCGTAAAGACTTCCGAGGAGGAAGTGGATCGTGGACATGACGGATCAGGTATCTATCGCGGCGGCAAATACCAGATTTATGAAGGCGGCACTCGCGTACCCCTTATCATTCGCTGGCCCGCACGGATCAAACCAGGCACTTCGGATGCGCTGGTCAACCAGATCGACTTGATAGCATCACTGGCAAAACTCCTTAAGGTTGATTTGCCTGATAATGAAGCAACGGACAGTCGTAACAACCTCGCTGCCTTTCTCGGGAAAAATAAAGTTGGTCTGCCAATCATGATAGAAGAAGCCGGTAGGGCTCGCGGGCTGAGGAAGGGTCAGTGGAAATTCATATTTGGACAAGGCCCCAAGGCAAGACGCGGTCCACAAGTTGATGA
>JAUVDD010000123.1 GCA_030595525.1 Puniceicoccales bacterium | reverse complement strand
ACGGAGAAAATTCCCCAACCCGACCGCGCTTCCCGACACCGCCAAAATGACACCAATTCGGGAATTCCATGATTCTTTAACTGCCGTACCCATGTTCGGGCAGGACATTGAGTCGTGTCAGGTGCCATTGCGAGAAGAAATATGGACGGGCATTCCTGATTGAAGCCAATTGGGTTCCTGCGGGATATTCATTTTTCCGATTATCCAATTTCAGTTATATTCAAGGGTTGCTTAGCGGACAATTGCTCTTACGAATTCGTGGTATGCCCGAATTACCGGATTTAAGCCCGTTTGTTGATCGATTAGCTGAGCTGGATAGCATGATGGCGGAACCAGACTTCTTCAGTGATTCCAGACGGGCGGCGGATGTGGGGCGCGAGCATCAAAAGTTAACCCAATTGCTGTCCATGGGGGATAGTTTCCAGCAGTGTGAGAAACAACTTGGCGAAAACCGGGAGATGATGGAGGGCGAGGATACTGATCCTGAATTAAAGGAGCTTGCTGAAATGGAGATTCCTGATCTGGAACAGCAACTTGAGAAAATTTATGAGCAAATTCTGGAATCGATGATTCCACCGGATCCAAGTGACTCCCGCAATACGATCATGGAAATCCGCGCCGGAACCGGCGGGGATGAGGCTGCCTTGTTTGCGGGTGATCTTTATCGCATGTACACTAGGTTTTCGGAGCAACGTAACTGGAAGATTGAAGTGATGAGTTCCAGTGAATCCGAAGTGGGTGGATTCAAGGAAATTATTTTTCTAATCAGTGGTGAGTTGGTGTATCGGGATTTGAAATGGGAAAGTGGTGTGCATCGGGTACAGCGCGTTCCTGAAACCGAATCCGGTGGCCGGATCCATACCTCTGCAGCAACTGTGGCGGTTTTGCCCGAAGCCGAGGAAGTCGATGTGCAGATTGATCCGTCCGAGCTGGAAATCACGGTTGCACGTGCCAGTGGACCGGGTGGCCAGGGAGTCAATACGACAGACTCAGCTGTGCAGATTCTCCACAAGCCGACCGGGATGATCGTCAAGTGCGCGGACGAGCGCTCCCAGTTGAAAAACAAGAACAAGGCCATGAAGGTTCTCCGTTCCCGTTTGCTGGAAAAGAAGGAGAGCGAGGAACATGCAAAGTATGCAGCGAACCGGAAAAACCAGGTTGGCACTGGTGATCGCTCTGAGCGAATTCGTACCTACAATTTCCCGCAGGGCAGAATGACCGACCATCGCATTAACCTGACATTGTATAGTCTGGATGATCTGCTGGAGGGAAATCTGGTACCGGTTACCGAGGCTTTGCAGGAAGCCGATAAAACTTCCAGAATAGAGAGCTTTTTATCCGGCGAAGGGAAAAATTAATTTCACCAAGTAAGGTTCACATGCAATCCGTCCTGGATGTCCTCAAAAAATCCGAAGCCTTTTTTGAAAAGGCCGGACTAGAATCCCCAAAGGTAAATGCCGAGTGGTTGGTTGCCGAGACATTGGGATGCAAGCGATTGGAGCTGTACCTGCAGTGGGAGCGCCCGCTTGAGGAAGCGGTGTTAAGTGTTCTCCGCGAGCGCATCCAGCGCCGTGCAAAAGGCGAACCACTCGAGTACATTCTCGGCAATGTGGAATTCCATGAAATCCGCTTAAATGTGGCTCCGGGTGTTTTAGTTCCTCGCAAGGAAACTGAGTTGTTGGTGGATCATGTCATTTCCCGGTTGGACGGAGTGGAATCTCCAAGAATTGTCGACCTTGGGACCGGTAGTGGTGCCATTGCGCTGGCCCTCGCCAATTCATTGCCAAACGCCAAGGTATTGGCCGTTGAAAGGAGCAAGGATGCACTTGTTCAAGCCAAGGCAAATGCTGAAGCACTAGGATTACGTGAACGCGTTTCTTTTCGCTCAGGAAACTGGCTTGATGGATTGTCCTTTGAAGCGGATTGTATTGTTTCCAATCCTCCGTACCTGACTGAGGAAGAATGGGAGAGTGCGCAGACGGATGTTCGTGTGCATGAGCCGAAGGAAGCCTTGGTTGCTGCCGAGGAAGGGCTCGCCGACTTGCGTGTTATTGTGACTGAAGCATACACACGATTGGCCACAGGAGGAATTTTGGCACTGGAGACGGGAATTGCGCACGGCGAACGATTGAGTCAATTGGCCAGGCAGCTTGGATATAAAGATTCAATCGTGGAAAAGGATGATTCCGGAAGGGATCGGTTTTTCTTTGCCAACAAACTGTAGTGAGCGGGTTTATCCCGCGATTGTGTCGAATCGCGACGTAAAGTCGCTCACTACAGCTTGACTATGTCGCGGGAAAATCCACTTGCTGCAGGTGATCGTTATGCGAAGGGATAAAAAAACGGCACCCCTTGCGAGGTGCCGTTAAAGTTATTGAAGACTGATCGCTTCGCTTAGAACTTGCCGCCATAGATGGCGCGGTTACCGAGCATTTCCTCGATACGGAGGAGCTGGTTGTACTTGGCGATACGGTCGGAACGGCTCATGGAACCGGTCTTGATCTGACCACAGTTTGTGGCGACCGCAATGTCAGCGATTGTGGTGTCCTCGGTTTCACCGGAGCGGTGTGAGAGAACGGAAGTGTAACCGTTTTCCTTGGCCAGCTCAACAGCGTCGAGAGTTTCCGTGAGGGTTCCGATTTGGTTGACCTTAACCAGGATGGAATTGGCAACACCGAGATCGATACCCTTCTGGAGGAACTTGGTGTTGGTTACGAACAAGTCGTCGCCGACCAACTGGACGCGGTCACCAATAGCCTTGGTGAGAATGTCCCAGCCCTTCCAGTCGTTTTCGTCACAGCCATCCTCGACCGAGATGATCGGGTAGCGGTCACAAAGGTCCTTCAGGAAATCAACCATCTGGGCGCTGGAGAGCTTGGATTTGTCGGACTTGCTGAAGACGTACTTCTTGGTCTTGGAATTGTAGAACTCGGAAGAGGCTACGTCGAGGGCCACGAAGATGTCCTTACCGAACTTGTAACCGGCAGCCTTAACAGCTTTTGCGATCACTTCGAGAGCATGCTCATTGGAATTCAAAGCCGGAGCAAAACCACCTTCGTCACCAACTGCGGTGGAAAGGCCGTTTGTCTTCAGAACCTTCTTCAGCGCATGAAATACTTCAGCACCCATTTGCAGGGCCTGTGAGAAGGAATTGGCGCCCTTCGGCATGATCATGAATTCCTGGATGTCGATCGGTGCATCGGAGTGAGCACCACCGTTCAGGATGTTCATCATCGGAACAGGAAGAACCTTGGCGTTGGTGCCACCGATGTAACGGAAAAGCGGAAGTTCCAGTGCTTGTGAAGCTGCCTTAGCGGTTGCCAGGGAAACACCCAGAATGGCATTGGCACCAAGCTTCTTCTTGGTAGGAGTACCGTCCAGTTCCAGCATCAGGGAGTCGATCTCGACCTGGTCAGCTGCGTCGCGGCCGATCAGCTCAGGAGCGATCACTTCGTCAACGTTTTTGACGGCCTTGAGTACGCCCTTACCGAGGTAACGCTTCTTGTCGATGCCGGTACCTTGCTTGCCCTTGAGATCTCCATCACGGAGTTCAATTGCTTCGTTTTCGCCAGTACTTGCTCCGGAAGGAACAGCAGCACGGCCAATTACGCCGGATTCGAGTTCGACGTCGACCTCGACGGTTGGATTTCCACGGGAATCAATGATTTCGCGTGCGCGAATGTCTACGATAGTTGTCATTGTTATTTTTGATTAAAAAGGTTCGAGAGGAGTCTCCACCGGATGGCGACGACTGTTAATCCTAAAGGTTTGATGCAGGAATGGGTTCCGGTGTCAACGAATTAGGATAGCTAATTGATTGTTTTGGCTGAATTAAAAACGCTTCTGAAATTGGTTAAACCTATTCTTCTTCCTCGGATGTAAGTTCAGCGGCCTTGGTCATGTGAATTGCTTCATCAATGAAGAGTTCCTGCGAAGCGAAACCGGAATCGCTCCGGCCTTTGCTGATTTTCCGGTAAGAACCATTTTGGAGCAACTGGGTGGCAAACTGAGTATCCTTCAAGTAGACTCCAAGGATATCATCAATGATGCGGTTCCGCAGATCTTCCTGCTCAATCGGGAAGATGACTTCAATCCGGCGATAGAAGTTTCGCGCCATCCAGTCAGCGGATCCGACATACAGCCGTGGTTTACTTTGAGAGGCATTTTCGAAGTAAAAAATCCGGCTGTGTTCCAGAAAACGTCCTAAAATACTGCGGACCCGAATATTCTCACTCATTCCCTTAACGCCCGGAACGAGGCCACAGATTCCACGGACGATGAGATCGATTTGTACGCCTGCCTGTGAGGCAGAGTACAGATTATCGATTGTTTCCTTATCGACCAGGGAGTTGCACTTTACGATGATCCTTGAGGGTAGCCCGCTTTTAGCGTTCTTGGATTCCTGGGCGATGAAGGCATTCATCCGACGATGAAGTGTATAAGGAGCAACCAGAAGTTTTCTGAATGTCGGTGCCTTGGCAAATCCGGTCAGTGTATTGAAGACCTGCGCAACCTCTGCGGTGATGGCAGGTTTACTGGTGAAGAAACTAAGGTCCGTATAGAGCCGGGCTGTCTTGGTGTGGTAATTACCGGTTCCCAGATGAACATAGCGCCGGATGCCGGAGTCCTCTCGACGGACAACCAGGCAGCATTTGCAGTGGGTTTTTAATCCGACAAAACCGTACACCACATGGATGCCGGCATCTTCCATCATCTTGGCCCAATTGATGTTGTTGGCTTCTTCGAAGCGGGCTTTCAATTCAATGAGAGCCGTGACCTGTTTGTTGTTCCGGGCAGCCTCCATCAATGCTTCGACAATGGGGGAATCCGTACTGGTCCGGTAAAGAGTTATCTTAATTGCCAGCACCTTGGGATCAGTTGCTGCCTGGCGAACAAAATCCACCACCGGATCGTACGAATCGTACGGATGATGTAACAGGAGGTCTTGTTGGCGAATGGCGTCGTAAACGAAACTGTGCTGACGATAGATCGGAGGAGAGTGTGCGTAGAAGGGAGAGAATTTCAGATCGGGACGATCAATCAGGTCGTACACACTCATCAGCCGAAGCAGATTGATCGGACCATTTATACGGAAAACATGTTGCCTCGCCAGGCTGATGGAATCCAGAAGCTCGGATAGGAGGTCATCCGGTACGTCTGCTTCAATTTCCAGGCGAACAGCCGCACCCTTGCGCATGTTGTGGAGCTCCTCCTCAATTGATTGGAGGAGGTTTTCCACTTCTTCCTCATCAATGTACAAGTCACTGTTGCGGGAAATCCGGAAGGCGTGGACCGATACAACTTTGTATCCCGGGAAAAGATTCTTGGCGAAAATCTTCAGCACATCACTCAGGAAAATGTAAGTGTCGGGCACACGATTATTTCCAGGGATTTGTACCACGCGCGGAAGAATGCGTGGCACTGGAAGGAAGGCCATCATTCGTTCCGACGCCGGGGTATCAGGATCATTCAGCCAAAGCAGAATATTCAGGGATTTATTGGTGAACCTCGGAAACGGATGGGCCGGATCGATGGCCAGTGG
>JAUVDD010000081.1 GCA_030595525.1 Puniceicoccales bacterium | reverse complement strand
TTTTTTGGATTTTCTCTGCAGCACCGAATCTTTGGCAACTGGCTGCTTCTTGCTATAATCCAGCGTATAATGCAGCCCGCGGCTTTCCCGCCGCTTCAGGGCGCAATCAATGATCATTTCCGCAATCTCGACCAAATTCCTCAACTCAAGCAGCTTGGACTCCACCTTGAAATTCCAATAATAATCGTGAATCTCCTTCCTGAGATGCTGGATACGCGTTTTTGCCCGTTCAAGTCGCTTAGTGCTGCGAACAATGCCCACATAGTCCCAAAGGGCCCGCTTTAACTCATCAAAATTGTGACTCAGAATCACACGCTCATCACTGTCCTGCAGGTCCCCATCAACCCATTCGGGCAGCTGCAAAACCTGTCTCTCATGTCCCGCAAGGAATTGGTCCACTTTCAGGGCGCCTCGATGAGCCATGACCACTGCCTCCAACAAACTGTTGCTAGCAAGACGATTAGCTCCATGCAGGCCCGTGCAGGCTACTTCACCACAGGCATAAAGCCCGGCAACACCAGTCTCAGCATCCAGATTGGTGGCTACACCACCACACAAATAGTGCATCGCTGGAACAACGGGAATCGGATGCTTAGCAGGGTTGATCCCTTCCTTTAAACAACGTGAATAAATGTACGGAAAGCGCTCTTGAATGAAATCCTCCGACTTATGTGAGATATCCAGCCAGACATGATTGCTACCGGATTGCTTCATCTCACTGTCAATGGCCCGCGCAACAATATCCCTCGGAGCAAGTTCTTCGCGCGCATCATAATTGGCCATGAACGCCTTCCCTTTCTGGTTTCTCAGGATGGCACCCTCACCTCGCACTGCTTCGCTTATCAGGAAACGGTCATTCGTATAAGAAAAAAGCGCAGTCGGGTGAAATTGAATGAATTCCATGTTCCGCACTTCAGCACCGGCGCGGTAGGCCATGGCGATACCATCACCGGTAGCAATCGCCGGGTTTGTGGTATATAAATAAACCTGACCAATTCCTCCTGTGCAAAGCATCACAACCGGAGCAGCAAAACTCAGAACCTTTCGCGAACGGGTATCGTACCCGTAAAGGCCATGAATAATGGTCTCTTCCGCTGGAACTTCCGAATCAAGTTTGTGGTTGGTGATGAGGTCAATCGCATGCACATGTTCCAGCAAGGTCACATTCTCATGCGTTTCCACCGCGTGTAGAAGTGCTTCCTCAATGGCCTTTCCGGTCAGATCTTTCACATGAAGGATCCGACGCTTCGAATGCCCACCTTCCTTGTGCAGTGAGACCCGGCCATCATCCAGTTGGGAAAAGGTGACCCCGAGATCGATGAGCTCCTGGATCCGTTCCGGACCCTCTTCAACAATTGTCCGTACCGATGTCTCGTCGCATAATCCATCACCTGCCGTCAGGGTATCGTTTACATGCAGTTCAAATCCATCGCTCTTTGAAGTGACTGCTGCAATTCCACCCTGGGCGTAATTCGTGTTACTTTCAGCACGGTCCTTTTTGGTAAGGATACAGACTTTGTGCCCGAGATCAGCGACTTTCCGCGCAAAGCTCAGCCCGGCAATTCCACTGCCGACAATCAGGACATCATATGATCCGAACATGTTCTAAAGAATAGTTATGACGCACCTCACCGGAGGATTCCTAAATCAGAATATTATCGATGAGTCGTACTTCATCACACCAGATCGCTGCCATGACAAGGGTTTTTCCCGGAGCGATCTGCGAGCGAACCGGTTCCATGGTATCAGGATCGACAGCCGCCACATAAATCACCCGCAATCGCCGAGCCTGGGAAATGTGATGGGTCACCTCCGCGAGAATTCGGTCAACATTTGTGATCCCGGTATCCGCCAGGCGTTTACCTTCCAACAAGGCTTTATAAAGTGTGGTCGCATCCTTATTCTGAAATTCGTTCAAGTAGGCATTTCGAGAATTACAGGATAATCCGGACTCCTCCCGAACAGTTTCGATAACCTTGATTTCCACCTGGTAATACATTTCAGCCACCAGCTTTCGCAGAACTGCGCACTTTTGCGGATCCCTCATTCCCTGCACCAGTACATGCGGATGTATCAGGTTGAACAAGACGGTATGCAATGTGCAAACTCCACGAAAATAGTGCGGCCGGGAAACCCCGCATAATCCGTTACTGATGGAGTTTTCAGAGACGCTGAACGAATATCCTTCAGGATAGAGGTCCTTTAAAGGCGGCCTGAAAAGAATGTCCACGCCTGCGCGCTCACAGAATTCAGCATCGCCCGAGCTGTTTCGAGGATATCGCTGGTAGTCCTCATTCGGCCCGAATTCGATCGAATTAACAATTGCCGAAAGGATAACCACATCAGCTGATTCCCTCGCAGCTTCAATCAATCTGGAATGGCCCGAGTGAAGAGCACCGCTGGTCGATACCAATGCCACGCGTTTCCCCTCTGCCCGAAGGGATATCGCCAGTTCCTGCATTTTTCCCGGTTCTTCTAAAATTTGCATAGCTGTCTGGACCATGATTAGCAAATATACTGATGCTCTCAAGGCTTTTTATCCATAATACCATTCAAAAAAGCATTTTGTCGCTTGTCTCATCGTGGATTAATTGTTCCTTGTCGAAATTATGGCATACATCAACGACAACTATTCAAAGCTACAAGCATCCTACTTGTTCAGCGACATCGCAAAGCGAGTTGCCGCCTTCACCGAGGCTAATCCCGGCAAGGAAGTGATCAAAATGGGCATTGGAGATGTAACCGAACCGCTTCCGGCGGTATGCCGACAGGCCTTTCACGATGCAATTGATGAAATGGGTACCCGCGATGGTTTTCATGGTTATGGTCCGGAACAGGGATACGCATTCCTGCGAGAAACCATCGCACAGAATGAATTTTCCGCACGTGGATGTGATATCCAGGCCAATGAGATTTTCGTTTCTGATGGTTCGAAGTGCGACTGTGGCAATATTCAGGAGATTTTCTCCGAACAATCGAAGGTTGCCATTCCGGACCCGGTTTACCCGGTTTATGTCGACACCAATGTCATGGCGGGAAGAACCGGACAAAATTCCGACGGTCGTTATGATGGATTGGTATATCTGGAGTCGACCACAGAAAATGGATACATTCCGTCTCCACCATCCGAAAAGGTGGACATGATCTACCTGTGCTTCCCGAACAATCCAACAGGAACCTGTGCCACACGTGAGCAACTGCAGGCATGGGTGGATTACGCAAAGGATTGTGGGGCCATCATCCTTTTTGATGCGGCATACGAATCCTTTATCCGTGATCCCGAAATCCCACACTCAATTTATGAATTGGATGGTGCCCGCGAGTGTGCCATCGAGTTCCGTTCCTTCTCGAAGAATGCCGGTTTTACCGGGACCCGTTGTGCATACACAGTCATTCCAGAAGGATTGACTGCCTTGGATGGGAACAACGAATCCGTCAGTCTCCACCAACTCTGGAACCGGCGTCACACGACCAAGTTCAACGGTGTTTCGTATCCGGTTCAAAAGGCTGCTGCTGCTGTTTACACGGAAGAGGGAAAGGCCGAAGTAAAGGCACTGACCAATTTCTACATGGAAAACGCTGCCTTGATTCTGAAGACCATGAAGGAACTGGGCTTTGCCTGCGCTGGAGGAACCAATGCACCATATGTCTGGATCAAGACGGATGCCCCTTCATGGGAATTCTTCGATCGCTTGTTGAATGAATCCGCCATCGTTTGCACCCCCGGTGCTGGATTCGGAACATGCGGAGAAAATCACTTCCGGTTAAGCGCCTTTAACTCCCGCCAAAATGTTGAATTGGCGATGGAAAGAATCCGCAAGGCCTTCGCTTAACTCGGAGGCACTCCGGGAATCGTACTTTGCCGGGTAAACAACCTTGTCGGACGAATTAGTTTCATTGTCCGCCTGTCCGTCTCATCCGTTGGCTTCTGCAAGGCCTTGTTACTAGCTCCCAATAGACCCGCCAGTGCCCCTATCCAAAGCAACGCGTCCATGGATTGAATCACCTCGCTTCCAAGGTTGAGCGAAAAGACATGCAGGATGATGTTCAGCATGAACGGCAGAACAAATAGACCTGCTAAATGCTTGCGGTCCGCCAATCCGATCATCCATCCACCCAGAGCAACAAAGAACAGGATCCGGTAGAACCACTTATAGATGCCGACAAATGTTTGATTGTAGACAACAACTTGTCTGTTGGATCGCTTTTCCTGAACAAAAATAGCCTGACCGGTTTCCCGCATAATCGAGGCAATGCTATCCTGAACGCCTTTCGCGTCAGCAGCACTCTTATAACCGTTGCGAACAGTATAGTCCTTAACAAGTTTCTGCCCCGAATAGGTTTCCAAATCCGGAAGGAATAATCCCCAATATGAGAGATGTCCCCAAGATACCCATTTGGCACGCATCGGAAGATCTTTCTTGGATTTTTCCGCTATTCCGGAATCACTCGTGATGAACTCGCCATCAAATCGATACCCGTTTTTGACGCGCTCATTAATAATTGAACCATACGCGTCGTCCCCTACAAATGCCGATAATTCCAACATACCCGAAGAAAAGGGCGCAGCTGATTGATCAACCGGGAGAGAACACAAATTCCAACTCACGGGCTGGGTCAATCTGACAGTCATGCAGGTAAGCATCAGCATCACTACAGGAACAGCCACTTGTCCGGCAGTCCGCCAAAATACTCCAAGTTTCCAAAATGATGTTCCGCGAATAATGGCCGACCAGACAAATGTCCCGACAAGCAAGCCGACCGGCAAGGTCAACATTACAAGACCTGACGAGGTGATAGACAAGGTGATTGAAACGATCACTCCATAGAGGACGAAGCCCAACCACTTTTGCCACTTTTCTCGTTGCCACTGGAAAAGGAAAGCCGAGAGACCAAGCAACCAAAGTGTGGTAGTTAATGATTCGACTCCGATGTGTCGACTCACCCAGATCACTGGCGGTGAAATAAATGCCAGAACAAGAACCGGTCCAAGTATCCAGGAATTAATCAATCTGGTAACTGCCAAACCAACAAGTGTTAGGGCAATTGAGAACAAAATCCCTTGTGCCATGGTGACAGCACTCATGTCCCAATCAGCCCTTCCAGCCACTTGCGAAAGAAAGTACGCATAGCCAGGACGCACCGCAAGGCTTCCATCCTCATTTCCGGTCAATTCACCTTTGCTAATCTGAATTGCCTGAAGCACATGCTGATCACTCTCACCCGGGCTAAATACCGGCATCGAATACCTGAGCAGATGCAAATGTATCAAGGTTCCAATTACAGCAAAGGCCAAGAGAATGATTATCTCGTGAACGGGAATCTTCTTTCGGTAAGCTTGAATCCGATCCGGGAATTGGAGAAATGTCGCCAATCCAAAAAACAGAGCCACTGCCATAAGCAGATATCCAAAACTGGCTTTGGCCCAAGTTTGAAGCCATGTATAGGCTGTCGCAGCCACTTCAATCTCAAGAGACAGGCGCCCTCCCGGCTCAGCGTAGATTCGAACTCCATCCACTGTCTTCTTTAACTGAATGCCCGGATTCTCCATTTCCGACATGTCATTGACTCCGAGAAAACTGCTTTCGCGTTCGGGAATTAGTTGGATTAGTTCAAGCTGCTTAAAAACAACCTCTCCCTCGGTTCCTTCAGGAAAGACAAGCTCCAGTTCGTAGCTTTGTCTCGGTGGTAACTCAGTAGCCCATTTCCAATGATATCCTTGAGGCTCGCCAACGGGCATTAGCGGCAAGGGATCTTCATTCGGAGAATATGACAAACCGATCGATTGAGCGGATCCCGCTCCCAGATTCACGACAACTGGATGATTGGATGCGTGCCACCATGGCAACACAAAAGCCATCAACAGCACATACACAACCAGTGCACAAATGCAGTATGCTAAATAAAGTCTTAAATAGACGGTCTTTTTTCGGGTACTGTTCATGGACGAACGTTGCCCGAGAAACTACGATTTAAGGCATATCTGGCAATCGTAGAATTATGCGCGAATATTGTTTAACCAATTTATAACGGTTGGACGTAAAAAAAGCCCTGTTTTCCAAAAAGATTATTCGCTTTGAGGAGAATTCGCCTCCGACTCTTTTTTCAAGGCCCTCATTCCAGCAAATAATCCCAATGCACCTATGATCAAAAGTGTGCCTCCAACAAACAGTCCATTAGCCGAAAAGGCAGACATCATCATGATTACCGGTCCGATCAAAATCGCGATAACCGACACCACCAACAACCAGCGTATCATCTGTTCATACTTCATTAATCAAACTCCGTGTATTTCATAGCGTTACCTTTTGCTTTTTCAACCGGGTATTTTTCAGCGTTCTTATTTGCTTTGGAAGCAACCGCCTTAGAAATATCAATTCCCGTCATATTGGCGAACTCCAGGAGATAGAGAAGAATATCGGCCAATTCATCGGCCACATCCTCATTCTTGGCCTTATCATAGGATGCATCCAATGTGTCCCAAAGGAAATGCTCCATCAATTCAGCCGCCTCCGCTGCCAAAGCCATGGAAAGGTTTTTAGGGGAATGAAACCGTTCCCAATCACGCTCCCGAACAAATGCCTGAATGGCATCCTTCAGGTCCTGCAAGGTGGTTTCGCTATCCCCTTTTCCTTCCAGACCGGGCATCATTCACTCTTCTTCGAATCGGGATCGGATAGTTCTTCTTCTAAAGGTTTCTTAGAATCGCTTTCGCTTTCGGGATCGCTATCGGGATCGGACAGTTCTTCAGGTTCCTGTTTCTCAGATTCCTCAGCCTCCTGAACTTCCGGTTCTTCAACCTGGACTTCTGGCTCTTCCGGGGTTTCCGGTACAGGTTCCGATTCAGATTCTTCAGCCTCCACAAGTGCAGGTACCGGTTCTTCGACCACCGGGACTTCTTCCTGCACTGGCTCAGCCTCTTCTGGTTCCTCAGCAGGTGCAGCTTGAGGTTTCTCCGACTCAGGCTCTGCTACGGGCTCAGCAGGTGCTTCCGCAACTACCTTTGCAGGCTTCTCAACCTCCTCAGTCTTTTCAGATTCTTCAACCTTCTCCGGTTCAGGCTCTGCTACGGGCTCAGCAGGTGCAGCTTCCTCAACAGGTGCTTCCTCTACTGCCTCCTCAACCTTCTCAGGTTCCTCGGTCTTTTGAGATTCTTCAACCTTCTCTGGCTCTTCAGCCTTTGCCGATTCTTCTGCCTTTTCAGCTTGGGCCTTTTCAGCTTGGGCCTTCACTTTTTCCAAGTGACGGATTTCGTCCTCCCGGATTGGTGGAACAAACAAGCGTCCATCACTGTATTCAATGACATAACCCTGGGAAACCAGATAATGAAGATCCGTCTTCAACCGC
>JAUVDD010000312.1 GCA_030595525.1 Puniceicoccales bacterium | reverse complement strand
CATCTGGAACCCTGGAGCAGGAGCGCTTCTCCCATGGAACCGAATCACTCGATTATACGGATTCCATAATTCGCAATCCATGTAATAGCGGATGCGAATAACCTTTTCGCGGTGTCCTACATTTCCGCTGGCGAATATCCCGAACCTGATTTGGGCAGAAGTAACAACTGGGGTAAATGCCGGGCTCTTCTGTGGTGTGAATGGAATCGGATCGTTTTGCGGAATCCATTCGATGGAATCCAGTGATGTTCCAGTTATTTCCTTGAATACATGACCTGGAGGCTTGGCTGGTTGCAGCGGACTCATTCGCCACTTGGGTAAAGGCCACCACTTGGGTGATTCCCTATTATTGTTAGCCAATGAAATATCTTCAACGGCCCATGCAAAGTGGGTGGGGGAGAGCTCTTTTTCGTCCGAAAGGTTGATTAGGCCAGCACTGTATAAAGTCCCTGATACGGGTGATTTGAATGTCACTGTGTTCGAATCTTTATCAGATGAACCGGAACCGAGAGTGCGGGTAACACTTCCATTTTGAAGATAGATTTTAGTACGATAGACAGATTCTAGTGAATTGTTATCTCTTTCCAGAAATGTAGCGACCAAGGGTTCTGAACACACCTCCTCGATGTATTCCTTTATTCCGTGTACATTTTTCGTGAGCGTTTGTTTTGTGCGCACATGTGCCATAGCCATCGAACGTTGCTCAAATTGAAACTCACCCTGTTTGAGAAGCAAGGTGGTCAGTACAAGGACGGCACTTGATAGAATCAAGGTGAAGGGAAGAATAAATCCTTTATGGCACGATGGATTGATCATCGATGTTGATCATTCCAAGGAGAGATAAACTAAATCAAGCTATAGAAACAGTCAATTTGGAGTAATGACCAAGCGGAGACTGCTTTCCGGATCCAAGTGTTTCTGTGCGAACTGGATCAGGTCTTTTCCGGAAATGGCATTCAACCGGTCTTCGTATTCCAGCCAGGCCATAGGCGCCTTTCCATACAGGGCATTCAGTGTGACTTTTGTTGCCCGGGTGGCGGGACTTTGTAATGAAAAACGATTACCGATTTTGAGTCTTGTCCTGGCGGCTTCAATTTCACTATCGGAGAGTTCTCCGTTCCGGATTCGCATAATCTCTTTTTCGAAACATTCCAGAACCTGATCTGTCGTGGACGGATGTGTTCCGGCAAACAGGTAGAAGCAGCCAAAGTCATGACTCAGCAACCGCGATGCCCCTACATAGTAAGCCAGTGATTGATCTTCGCGAACCGCCTTGAAGAGCGGACCAGACATGTCTGAGAGAATTTCATCCAATACTTCAGCTACTATGGATTCATCAGGTGAAACACCGACATCAGAGAATGCTTGAAACACAACCGCTTGTTCACGATCCAGATATTCATGGACCAGCTCTCTTTTTGCTGGAAAAACATTCTGATTGATAGACAGCTCAAGCTTGCCGGTGGGAATTTTATTTAGAAGCTCCTCAAGCTTTGGTATGACCTCGGATTCTTCGAAATCTCCAGTGATAACAACCACGGCATTTGAACCGACCAGAAGCTTTTTGTGTGTTGCCCGTATTGTACTGTCATCCAGCGCGGACGCAATTTCCACTGAACCATACGGGTGTGAGGAGAAGGGATGTTCACCAAAGAAGTGTTTTCTCAGCGCGAGCCTTCCAAAATCAAGAATTTCGTCCTGCATTTCCTGCAGTTGAGCAACCTGTGCGGATCTTTCGCGGATGAGAGTTTGTTCACGGAAAGCCGGATAAAAAAGGGCATGATCCAATGCCTCAATCCCTGCATCAAGATCTTCCGGCATGACTTCCAGTGAGAGCGCATAGGTGTTGTTTCCGGAGGCATCCATCATGAAGCTGCCGGTTGATTCGAGTGATTCGGCAACTTCCCTTGCGGATTTGAATTCAGTATCGCGATTGAGTAAAGTCGTCATCAACGCTGTGGCACCGCGTTCGTTTTCCGCTTCAAACATGGGTCCAGCCAAACCGGCAAATCGAAGCCAGGTCCGCGGGAGATGTTTATCAACCTGCCAGTAGAAGCGTGCACCGTTGGATAAAACTTTTTCCTGGAATGGTGGCAGTTCCCGTCCACTTTCGTTTATACTCGCCTCTGGCTTGCAGGATTCTGGAAGCAGAGTTGAGACACTTAACTTGCTGGTATCGAAAATTCGTTTTGCCAGATCCTGTAGACCTTCTGCTGTAAGTGACTGGATCCTCCTGAAGTACCGCTGAGGATAGTTTATATCGCCAACCATCGCGGTTACTAAACCATGACGGGCTGCCAATCCGGAAATGGACTGACGTGAATGGATTTCACTCACTAGAGCGAACCTCCGTGCCTTATCTACTTCTTCCTTTGTGAATCCCTTCGAACCGAGCTCATTGCAATATTCCAGGATAGCTTCTTCTGCGGATTCCGCTTTATCTGGATCTGATTGAAATTGAATGAACAGCAATCCCGGTTGTGCAGGATTCCATATCGATGCGCTGATTCCATGTACCAGTTCAAGTTCCTCACGCATTCGCTGACGAAGTCTTCCACTGTAGCCTGAGCCAATGATTGCAGCCATGACATCCATGGCAGGTGAGTCTTCATGCCGCATTGAAGGAACTTTGAATGCCATTAGCCCTCGTGCCATATTGTAGTTTCCAAATAAACGCGACTCGCGAAGCGCCATTTGGTGTGGCTCTTCGGCAACAACGACTGGTTTCAGGACACCCCGGGAGAATCCACCAAAAGCATTCTCAATTTGCTCACGGAGTTGGTTTTTATCGAAGTGTCCGCAAATCGATAGAACCAGATTGTTTGGTTGATACCTCGCCTTGTAATATCCCTCCAGACAACTGCGACTGACTTGTTCGAAAAGGGGTCTGTAGCCGATTACCGGATATTGGAAAGGGTGTGTCCTGAAGGCCGTGGAAAACAAGGATCTGGAAACGATACGGTCCGGATCGTCGAGCGTCATATCGATCTCACGCAAGATCACTTCCCGTTCCTTTTCCAGTTCATCTTTGGGTAAAGAAGCGTTCAAGGTTTGATCAGACAGGAGCTCAAGAATGGGCTCAAGAGACTCGCTAGGTCCGTCAATGTAGTAAACGGTCCTGTCGAAAGCTGTGTAGGCATTTATTTGTCCACCAAATGCCTGAACATCC
>JAUVDD010000021.1 GCA_030595525.1 Puniceicoccales bacterium | reverse complement strand
GCGGATCCGTCGGTGTTTTTGCGGGAATTGCAAGGTCACCAAGGTTCCGACGGCTGGGCGGCTGTCGATTCCGATCTGGCCACCATGGTCACGCATGATTCGCTCAACGATCATCATTCCAAGACCATGTCCATCCTCTTTGGTACTAAAGTATGGTTGAAAGACTTTGCTTAAGTCCTCCTGCGGAATGCCCTCGCCCGTATCCCCAATTTGAATGTAGACAAATTCATCATCAGAAAAGGCGCGAATCCGGATTATGCCACCTGATTTCATGGCCTGTCGGGCATTCTTAATTATATTGAAAAAGACCTGTTTAATCTGGTCACGGTCACCTTGGACAACCGGTAGGCTCGCAGCCAATTCGATATCAACTCGAATTCCAGCGCTTTCAAGTTCAGGTCCGAGAAATTCGATGGATTCCTCCAGAGGGGCGATCAAATCAAGATCCCTCAAATCAGGTTGCTTGGGGCGTAAAGCCTCCAGGAAATGGGTGATAATACTATCCAGTCTCTCGACTTCACCCGAACAGACCGAAATCGATTTTCCCACTTTATCACGAGTGGTCGAATCCTGAAGTTTTTTCAACTGTCGTTGCACTACCTGCAGATGAATTGTCAATGAATTCAGTGGATTGCCCAATTCGTGAGCCACACCCGCTGCCAGTTCCAGAATTGAATTTATTCTTTCGTCCTCAATCTCCTGACGATTTTGTGCCCGGTCTTGAGTAATATCCGAGACAATCACCACATATCTGGCCAATTGGATGTCCTGTTGCGGCTCTTCAATTGGTACCAGGTAAAGCCGGACCACCCTACGCTGTGGGTAGCTAAGTTCCAACTCCCGGGAAACATTGGCTTCCTCCAAAAGGTATCCCTTATTGCTCAATTTCAGGGTACGGGCCAAATCTGGAACCGCTCGCCACAAAATCAGATCACCCACATCGCGATCACTGATTCCCAGCATTTCCCTTGAAGCAGGGTTTGCATATTCCACCCGTCCGGATGCTTCGCAGACTATAATGCCTTCACGGATCGTATTAAGAACTGTGCTTAAAAGCTGTCGATCGCGAGCTAACCTCGAGATCAGGTTTGCCCGACTGGCGGCATCCAATTCATCCACTCGTTCGATTAGGGTATCAATAGGATCGTGGGGTGTTTTCATTCGGCCGATCCAGTATCGTCAGTCACGACGGTATTCAATCTTGGTGTAAACAGAGCCAACAAGGCAGTTGCCAATTCTGATTTACTCATTGGCCCCAGCTCAATGGGGTCGTTATCGTTGGAAATCACCACAACCCTGTTGTCATCTCGTCCAAATGCACCCTCTTCACCGCCGATTATGTTTCCTACTACGAAATCAGCATTCTTCGAATGCAGTTTTTTGGTTGCATTTCCAACAAGATCATTGGTCTCGGCGGCAAATCCTACAACAACCTGATGATCCTTATCACGTCCTACGGTTGTCAGCACATCGATTACCGGCTCCATTTCAATGACCATTTCAAGTTCAAATTTCTTGATCTTATGGTCAGCAACCAGCTTGGGACGATAATCCATAATCGCAGCCGTCATGATTAATATATCACACCCAGGAAAGCGTTTACTCACTTCCTCAAACATTTCCTGTCCGGTCACGATACGTTTGATCCGGACACCCTCCGGGTCCGGCAAGCTGACCGGGCCACTGATTAACTCAACATCCCATCCACGATGCACGGCCGCCTCAGCTAACGCGAATCCCATCTTCCCACTGGATGGATTACTGAGGAATCTTACCGGGTCGAAAAACTCACGTGTTGGCCCAGCTGTAACCAGGCACCGAATCGGGCTTGCCTTCATAAGCAATTGTTAAACCATTCATCTCCTCTTATGGGAAGCGAAAATCCAGAAACACCACAACGCGAAAACAGCTTTAACAGTCTGCTCTTCAATATACTGGTTCCTGTCATCATGTTGACCCAAGGTGATCGGTTCATTGATCAACCAGCCTGGGTCCTGGCAATTGCCTTGGCTTTTCCAGTGGGCTACTTTGTTTGGGATTACAATAAACGAAGGAAAGTAAATTTTATTTCCATACTGGGATTTGTCAGTGTTCTCCTGACAGGAGGCGTTGGATTGATGCAACTTCCTCGTTTCTGGTTCATCGTTAAGGAGACCGCCATTCCTGCAATTATAGGACTGGCAGTTCTTGGATCATTATTCACCAAGTATCCTCTCATTCGTATTCTTGTCTTCTCCAAGGAGATTTTCGATGTCGACCATATCCAGGGTGCTCTTCATGAACGCAACTCCACAGAGGCCATGGAAAAGCTGCTCAAGACAGCTACCGCACTCCTTTCCGTCTCCTTTTTCATCAGTGCAGCCCTGAATTTCATTCTGGCCAGCTACTTCATAAAAACAGAACCCAGAATCGATCAGGCGCAATTCAACGCTGAGGTGGGGGCCATGACATTCTGGTCCTTCATCGTCATAGCAGCACCCAGTATGCTTTTCCTGATCGGAATTCTTTTCCTTGTAGTCAAGGGTATCCGCAAACATGCCGGACTCGGACTCGAAGAGTCCCTTGCCCACCATCTACGGGAAGAACATAAGCCTTCAGAGGGGAATTGAGAGAACTATTTGCGTTCCTCGATCGGAGTATAGTCCGAAATAGTTGGTCCTGTATAGACCTGACGGGGACGGTGTATCTTGGTTGAAGTTTCAGCCATTTCCTTCCAATTGGCAATCCATCCCGGCATACGACCTATCGCAAACATCACTGTGAACATTTCCACAGGTATACCAATCGCTTTCAGGACAATTCCACTGTAAAAGTCCACATTTGGGTACAACTTCCTTTGGATAAAGTAATCGTCACTCAATGCAGCTTGCTCGAGGTGATGAGCAATATCGAGCAAGGGATCCTCACGCCCAAGTGCTTTCAAGACGCGCTCTGCTGCTTGTCCAAAGATCGTTGCTCTTGGGTCGTAGTTTTTGTAAACCCGGTGTCCGAAACCCATCAGACGTGCCTTCCCGTCTTTTGCTGCACGAATGTAGCGGCTTCCGTCATCTCCACTGTCATGAATTTCCTGAAGCATCTTGACCACAGCCGCATTGGCACCACCATGCAGAGGTCCCCAAAGGGCACTCACACCCGCAGAAACTGAAGCAAACAGGTTTGCCCCACTACTAGCTACCATGCGGACTGTTGAAGTTGAACAGTTTTGCTCGTGGTCCGCGTGCAAAAGGAAGAATAGATCCAACGCATCACTGACTTCCTTCGGAGCAATATACTGCTCGTATGGCTCGGTAAACATCATATGGAGGAAGTTTTCCACATATCTCAGATCCTTGCGTGGATAGATAAACGGCAGTCCCATGTTCATTCTGTAAGTCGCAGCGGCAATGGTCCGTACTTTTGAAATCAACAGGGCTGCAGTCTCATCAAATTGCTCCAGGTCCTGCTCACGATTATTGGTCGACATATGTGGGTAATAGCTTCCCAGCGAATTCAGCATCGAACTCAAGACTGCCATTGGGTGGGCTGCCTTGGGAAACCCTTCAAAGTGGTGCTTAAAATCGACATGAAGATGCGCCTTTTTTGCCACCTTTTTTCTGAATTCATTCAGGTCTGTTTCATTCGGTAGCTTGCCGTAAATGATTAAGTAGGCAGCGCAGAGAAAAGAGGACTTTTCCGCCAGTTGTTCAATCGGGATGCCCCTGTAACGAAGAATACCCTTTTCACCATCGATGAACGTGATGTTGCTGAGGCAGGATCCCGTGTTACCGTATCCATCGTCAAAAGTGATATAACCCGTTTCTTTACGGAATTGACGCAGGTCGATCGCCTTCTCGTTTTCGGAGCCGATCATGACGGGGTATTCGTGCTCTTTTCCTTCAATGATTATTTTAGCTGTTTGGTTTTCGCTCATAAGTAGTATGTGGTATGTGTTAGTCCGATTAACGAATATTCAATCATCTGAAATAACTACTCGCAACTCGAATTTACATTTTCGAGGAAGTTTCGGTACAATTGTAACCCTTTTGATTGGGATTTCTCTGGATGAAACTGTGTAGCCACCAGATTTCCCTTTCGGATGGCACTGCAAAAGGTCGTTCCTCCATATTCGGTGGTGCCCCAAATCAGATCCTTTTCCTCAGGCACAACATAGTAACTGTGGACAAAATAAAATTGATCCTCCTTGGGATGGATTTTCGTGATCAAGGAATCATCGGCCGAAGCAAATTGGACATGATTCCACCCCATATGTGGGATTTTTATTCCTTCTTCACGGTCAAAGACAAAGCGTCTGACAGTTCCTCCGAATAATCCCAACCCCTCAGTTTGGCCTTCTTCAGAAAAATCAAACAAGGCCTGCAACCCAAGACAGATTCCAAAGAACGGACGATCGGCGTTAACCCAATTCTTGAGAAAACCAATCCAATCCCGTTCCTTCAAGAGGCGCATCGAATCGACAATCGCACCCTGTCCGGGAAACACCAAGGCGTCTTTCCCTTCCATCTCATGAGGATGTTGAACAATTTCTGCGTCCGCGCCTACGGCCATGAAAGCTCTATGGACACTTCTCAAGTTACCCATGCCGTAATCAAGTATTCCAACTCTTGGTGATTGGCCCGTCTGCTCACTCATTAATCGGGTAATGTGCGGTCAACACCGCTGAGAGCAAGACTTCTCCATCATTCACCCGTTTCTGAATCCCAATGAGGTTCATCTGGATATAATCGACGGTTATGCCAGTAACCTATACCGAAGAAAACAGGCCCTACACCAAAGAGAGTAATCAACATCAGCCAACCGCCGGCAAAGCTCATCGATGCTTCGTCCATATCACCGAGTAACATGTATAGGACACTTCCCAACAGGAAAAAACAAATTGCCACAATGGAGTAAACAAATCCTCTAATCATATCGTCATAGTGACTTACAGAAAGTCCCTTCGCAAGACTTTCCCGTCAAGGGCTATGCGACGGAGTCCTAGCTAAGATTCCCTTTGGTAGAAGGAACTTGTCCTGCCCTTCTCAGATCAACCGTGGTGCAGACATCCAGGGTCCGCCCAAATGCCTTGAAAATCGATTCTGCAATATGGTGTGGCTCGTCTCCGTGAAGTAATTCCACATGAACATTTGCCCCGGCGCTATTGGCAAACGCCTGAAAGAACTCACGGACCAGGACGATATTGAAATCTCTGACCATTCCCAATCCCGAATCAACTTGGTAGACCAGATGCGGTCGATTTCCAAGATCCATAACGAACCGACTCAAGCATTCATCCATCGGCAGGAGAAAGAAACCATATCTACGGATTCCAGCTTTATTCCCCAAGGCCTCCTTGACGGCTTCCCCGAGTACTATGCCAACATCTTCCACCGTGTGGTGATAATCCACTGAGAGATCCCCGACCGCTTTAACCGACAAATCAATCATCCCATGGTGGGTGAACAGTTCCAACATGTGATCAAAGAACGGAATTCCCGTTGAAATATCGGCATTACCAGAACCATCCAGATTCAGCTCCAACTTAATCTGCGTTTCAGTCGTGTTCCTGATTTTTTTTGCTATTCGCTGTTCTGCCATTTTTTGACCTCCTCAATAAATCGCTCCATTTCTGATGGTGAGCCGATGCTGATGCGCAAATAAGACTCTGTCAACGGATGCTTGGGAAAGTACCTGACAAGGATTTTTGCATTGATCAAAAATTGATAAAGAGCAGCAGCTACGTCCGCTCCTTTTTTTCCTGACGTGTCCACAGGTTCAGCAAAAAGAAAATTGGCCTCTGAAGGATAAACTTTCCAACCAACTCCCAAAAGGGCTTCACGAGTTCGTTCGCGGGTCTGCTTAACCTCGTTAATCACAGATATATAATACTCTTGTGATTGGATCGCCGAGGCCGCACCCGCCTGGCTCAGGCGGTTGACGTTGTAACTGTCTCGTACCCGGTCAAGAATGTTGATCACTTCTGGCGAAGCGAGTGCATAGCCAACTCGCAATCCGGCCAACCCATACGCTTTTGAAAAAGTGCGGGTAATTACCACATGATCAAATTCTTCTAATAATGGAAGTGCCGATCCTTCTGCAAATTCAGCGTAGGCTTCATCAATTACCAGGACTCCATCAAACCGTTTGGCTAATTCACGAATTTGATCCAATGGGAACCGAACACCGGTCGGAGCATTCGGACTGGTCAGAAAGAGAATCTCCGACTTCGATTCAATCAGTTGCTCAACAGGTAAGGCAAAGTCTGTACCGAACTGAATCGACTTGATATCGCCAGCCGCAATAGCTGTCAGGACAGGATAAAGTGAATAGCTGGGAAAAGTCTCCAAGGTTTGCTTTCCTGCTCCACCAAACGCTCGCACAAGCAAATTCAGCAAATCATCAGACCCGTTGCCGATGATCACCTGATCCACTTTTACCTGATAAAACTTCGCCAATACTTCCCGAAGTTCTTGACTGGTCGGGCTGGGATAGCGGGCCAGACGAGTCGACTCCTCATGAATCGCCTTCCTGATTTCTTCTGGCGGAGCATATGGAAGCTCGTTGGTATTCAGTTTAATCCAACCATCCCCCGTTGGCTGAAATCCAGGTGTGTAGGGCTCAAGGTTCCTGATGTGATCCTGAACCAGCTCGTTGATCGTTCGCATGCACACCCTTCTTTCAGGAATCAAATCTGATTTCCATCGAATTTCCGTGAGCATCCAAGTCTTCCAGTTCAGAGAAGACCTGAACAACATTGCGTGCAGCCGCGAGCGATTTCCTGTTGTATTCGACCAGACTGCTTCGTCGCATGAAGTCGGTAATTTTCAGACCGCTGAAGTACCGTCCTGTACGGGATGTTGGTAATGTGTGACTTGGCCCGGCGGTAAAATCACCCAATACTGTCGGCGTATCGTGTCCGCACAAAATTGCCCCGGCAGTCCGGATCTTTTTCACTAATCCAGCGAAAGATTTCTTCTCAACATGTAACTCCAAGTGCTCTGGTGCAACGAAGTTAGCCACTTCCACAGCTGCTTCCAAATCAGGGACCTTTATGAAACATGTGCGGGTTTTCCAAATTCCCCGAACAGCTTTCTCATGCTTCAATACAGGCATCATGCGCAGGATTTCCTGTTCCACTTTTTCCGCCTGTTTGTCATCGGAATAGACATAATAGACACGTTCCTTGCCACTTCCATGCTCAGCCTGGGCAAGCAAGTCTGCTGCCAGATAATCCGGACGAGCACTTTTGTCAGCGATGGCCAAGGCCTCGCTTGGTCCGGGCAGCAAATCCACTCCGACCAATCCAAATACCTGTCGCTGTGCCTCAGCAACAAAAGCGTTCCCGGGTCCCATCACCTTGTTCACTGGGATAATGGTCCTTGTCCCATAGGCCATGGCAGCGATAGCTTGAGCACCTCCGATCTTGTAGACTTCATCAACTCCACAAAGGGATAATCCGGCCAACATTTGCTGACTGATCTTTCCTTCGCTGTTGGCTGGAGTGAATACAGCGATTGAAGGAACGCCGGCCAGTTTAGCCAGGGTAGTGGTCATCACAGCGGTCGATACCAATGGAACGTTACCTGCTGGAATATAAATCCCCACTCTTTCTATCGGGTACCATCGTTCCCCGACTTTTGCTCCGTGTGGATTCAGAGCCGTCCAGTCCTTCGGGATTCCTTTTTTGTGGAACTCCCGGACACAGCGAATGGCTTCACGGATTGCTTTTCGTTGATTCCCGCTGAGTGACTTCTCGGCAGCTTTCAATTCGGTTGGATTAACTCGCAGTTTCTTCGGGGTGCAACGAAATCCATCAAATTTCTCCGTCAACTCTATGATGGCCTTGTCTCCCCTATCACACACGTCAGCCAATATGCCGGAAACGATTTCCGTCACCTCGGCATTCTCCTGCGCGTCGGATACAAAACGCTTAAGCTTGTTTAAAAAACGAGGGTCTTCAAAATTCAGCTTTTTCATAGATCATTGACTCATAGTGGCAGAGCGTTGGCCAACCAACGGCCTCACTCCCACTCAATTGTGCTGGGCGGCTTGGACGAAATATCAAGAACAACGCGATTGACTCCCTGGACTTCATTGATGATCCGATTGGAGATTTTCTGCAACAACTCATGAGGCAATTGAGCCCAGTCAGCAGTCATCGCATCGATACTTTCTACGATCCTCAGTGCAATGACAAAATCGTAGGTTCTTTCATCCCCCATTACCCCGACGGTCTGCAATGGAAGGAATACTGCAAAACTCTGCCAGACCTTGTAATAGAGATCGGCTTTCTTCATCTCTTCCATTAAGACTGCATCCGCTTCACGTAAAATTTCCAGACGTTCCGGTGTGATATCTGTAATCACTCGAACAGCCAATCCCGGACCAGGGAACGGTTGTCTCCAGACCACGTCTTTCGGCAATCCAAGTTCTTCACCGAGGAGTCGAACCTCATCCTTGAACAGTTGATCCAATGGTTCGAGGATTTTCAACTTCATGCGGTCCGGAAGTCCGCCCACATTATGGTGACTCTTGATCAGGGATGCCGGATTACCACCAATCGGCACGGATTCAATGATATCCGGATAAATTGTTCCTTGAGCAAGAAAGTCGACTTTTCCAATCTTCTCCACTTCGATTTCGAAAACGTCGACAAAAGTGTTCCCGATTATCTTCCGTTTTCGTTCCGGGTCAGTCACTCCCTTCAATCTATCGAGAAACAGGTCCGCCGTATGCGATACCACCAGGTTCATTTGGAAGTTGTCTCCAAACAGTTTCTTAACCGCTTCAACTTCGTTTTTCCGAAGCAATCCGTTATCTACAAAGACACAGGTCAGTTGATCACCGATTGCCTCATGTATCAATGCAGCCGCTACAGAACTGTCGACCCCACCACTCAATCCGAGGATAACTTTGCTGTCGCCAACCGTTTTCCGAATACGCTCCAATGCAGAATCAATGTATCCACGCATTGTCCAGTCGCCTTTACATCCGCAAATCCCGTTGATGAAGTTGCGGATAATATCGGTACCTTGCTCTGTGTGAAATACCTCCGGATGGAATTGCAGTCCCCATATCCGTTTCTCACGATTCTCAATCGCTGCAAAATTTGAGTTTTCAGTACGGGCAACAGTCTCAAATCCTTCTGGTAAACCAGTCATCTTGTCACCATGTGAATTCCAAACCTTGATCTCGCCTGGTATGCCTTTGAACAATTCACTTTCCCCGGTTATGTTCAAGGTGCCGCGACCATACTCTCGCTCAGTGCTTTTGTCCACAGATCCACCCAGCAGAAAACCAATCAGTTGAAGCCCATAACAAATACCCAGTACTGGTACACCCAATGAGAATAGTTCCTTGTCCGGCATCGGTGCAGTTTCTGCAAATACACTGCTCGGACCACCTGATAGAATGATACCATTAATACCATCCTCTTTCAGGGTGCTGGCGGGTGTATCAAAACGATAAACTTTGGAATATACATGACACTCCCTCAATCGACGGGCAATGACCTGTGTGTACTGACTTCCAAAATCGAGAACTGCTATGATCTGTGACATGTGTATTAAGTAATTTTCTGTTGTTGTCGGGGTGGCAAGTTAGAACCGCAAAGAGGCATTTTTAAATCCGCAATTTGGACAGTCCTCACCATCTCCTGTGTTTCTGCTGGCATACAGGGATCCGCATTTTACGCAGTGATGAATATGTCGAATCCGTTGGTGATCGTAGAATTGTCGGTCGCGGCGATCGTAGAAGATCCATGCCGCGACAAAGAAAAGTAACCCGGTAACCAGGAAACTTATCACGAAAACGGAAAATCCTATGGTGATCATCTCCGGAAAACAACAAAGACGCCCACCCGTAGGTGATGCGTCTTCGTGAAATTCAAGTTAGTGAAAAGCTACTTACTCCTTCTTTTCGGCTTCGTCCTCTGTCGCCTCTTCAGCGACTTCTTCAACTACCTCTGCTTCTGCAGAAGGCTCCTCGACGGACTCATCCTCGGCAACTTCTTCAGTTGCAGGAGTTGCCTCTACCTTGGCCGGACTCTTCTTACGGGGCTTCTTGTCGTAACCTTCGTCCTCACCAGCAATGAGCTGGATAACTGCCATCTCTGCAGCATCACCAATTCGGGTGCCTAGCTTATAGATGCGAGTGTATCCGCCTTCACGATTTGTGAATTCAGAGGCACGATCGTTGAAAAGTGTGGCAACAGCATCCTTATCACGAACACGTGTCAGTGCCAACCGGCGGTAATGCAACGCCTTTTCAGGAGCAGCTCCCTCAGCCTTCTTGGCCATGGTAATGATCTTCTCGATGAATGGCTTCAAGGCTTTCGCCTTTGGAAGTGTGGTCTGAATACGGCCGTGACGTAGAAGGGCTGCACCCAGATTACTCATCAAGGCAATACGGTGTTCCTTCTTCCGGCCTAATTGAAAACGATGCTTTAAGTGACGCATTGTAAATCCTTACTTATATAAAATTGGGTTTAGTACTCGGTACGGGACTCGAGAAGCCGCTCGTCAATCTTCATGCCCAGGCTCAATCCGAGTTGCTCGAGCTTGGCCTTGATTTCATTCAGTGACTTCTTACCAAAGTTACGGTACTTCAACATTTCCTGCTCACTCTTCATGGCAAGCTCACCAACTGTGGTGATATTGGCATTATTGAGACAGTTTGCTGCACGAACCGATAGTTCGATTTCATTGACGGACATATTGAGAAGCTTGCGCAGTTTGTTCTGCTCTTCGCTTACTTCAACCTGTTCGCTTTCGAATTCAATCGAATCGTCGGAAACATTGTCGAAGACATCCAGATGGTGCTTCAGAATCGCAGCAGAATGCTTCAAGCAATCATCCGGTGTGATTCGTCCGTCTGTCCAGATTTCCAGATTTAGTTTATCGTAATCCGTCATCTGTCCAACCCGGGTATTCTCAACGGAATACTTTACCAGTTTGACCGGACTGTACAGGGAGTCGATGGCAATAACACCGATCGGTTGATCAACCTGCTTATTGTCCTCTCCGGATACATATCCACGGCCAACCTTGATTTCCAACTCTGCAACAAATCGATTCTCAGAATCGAGGGTACAGATGATCTGTTCAGGATTGACGATCTCAATGTTCGCATCTGCCTGGATATCAGCAGCAGTAATTTCTCCCTGGCGAGTCACATCAATCATCAGATTGACAGGCTCCTTCTTGTGGGAAATCACCAGAACTTTCTTCAGATTGAGAATGATGTCTGTGACATCCTCTACAATACCGTCAACAGTCTGGAATTCGTGCTGAACACCTTCGATTTTTATTGAGGAGATGGCAGCACCTTCGATGGAACTTAACAGTATCCGACGGATGCTGTTTCCAATGGTGTGGCCGTAGCCGGCTTCAAATGGTTCCGCGGTGAATTTCGCGTACGTATCAGTTGCGGTTTCGTCCTCTTTAGTCAGACGGTTTGGAAGCTGAAATTTGCCTAAACGTATGGCCATGATCTTTCAGAAATGAAGTGTTAAAACGTGGGTGAAAAGATGAACGATCTAAAACAGGAGATAATCCTGTGCTTAACGTGAGTAGAACTCAACGATCAACTGAACGTTGATGCCGGTCTCAATGTCGTCTGCTGCGGGCTCGCGATTAACACTAGCCGTCAGGGCATCGTCATTGCGCGTCAACCATAGCGGTACATTGCGAATCCGGGTGTCTTCCAGGGAGCGGGTAGCCAACTGGCGACTGGAGGTGGATTCCTTTACCTCGATGGTGTCTCCGGCGGAAACACTGAAACTAGGAATATCTACTTTATGACCGTTTACCTTGATGTGGCCGTGGCCAACAAACTGACGAGCCTGGCGGCGAGTCTTGGCAAAGCCTAAGCTATAGACAACGGCATCCAGTCGCTTTTCCAACAATTGGGTAAAAGTCTCACTGGTAACACCGCGCCTGCTCTTGGCACGATCAAAGGTGCGACGGAATTGCTTTTCCGTCAGACCATAGAGATAGCGAAGTTTCTGTTTTTCATTCAGGCCGATCGAGTAATCGGAAAGCTTGCGACGCAACCTTGGGCCATGCTGACCTGGAGGATGCGGCTTGCGGTCCTGTGCCTTGTTCGGCGGAAAAATCGACATGCCAAAACGGCGATTTATACGAGTCGTGGGTCCTGTGTAACGGGCCATGATAAAAGTCTCTTCTTAATTCTGGTTAATAATTCAAACGGGATTAAACGCGACGACGCTTCTTAGGACGGCAACCGTTGTGCGGCACCGGTGTCACATCAATAATCGCGGAAACGGTCATCCCAAGGGACTGAACAGCACGGATGGCGGAATCACGCCCCATGCCCGGTCCCTTAACACGGACTTCCACTTCCTTCATACCATGGGAAAGGGCAACCTTTCCTGCATCCTGGGTCACAACTTGAGCAGCATATGCTGTACTCTTGCGTGATCCCCGAAAGTTCATTTTACCGGCACTGGACCAGGAAATCACATTTCCCTTTTTATCCGAGAATGTAACCTTCGTATTATTGAAGGTGGCCAGAATCGTGACAATTCCACTGGTAACATTCTTGCTACCCTTGGCCTTGCGGACAGTCATGTCCATATCACTCTTCAAGAGGTCGGCCGCAGTCGGCTGATCAGATTTCTTCTCTTCCTCGGCGGTTTCAGCACCTGCTTCAGCGGTGGCCGCAGTGCCTTCTTCCTTCTTTCCTGCGGGTGGAGCTTCCTTCTTGGGTTGCTCCTTCTTTTCTGCAGCCGGAGCCTTCTTCTTGGGTTGCTCCTTCTTTTCTGCAGCTGGAGCCTCCTTCTTGGGTTGCTCCTTCTTTCCTGCGGCAGGAGCTTCATAAAGTAATAGCACACGAGAGACCTCCATTCAA
>JAUVDD010000122.1 GCA_030595525.1 Puniceicoccales bacterium | reverse complement strand
TGTTTTGTCCGGATTCAAGATTCAGTTAAGAAACGGAAAGGCACTCACATTCAGCCGTGTCCCGGGAGCAGACCGCAAGGAGTTGGGAAGTTTTTTAAATCAAATTCTCGATACAAATTCGCCGAAGGATCCGAATGCAATTGGCATGCGAAACTTGTGTCCGAACTGCCTGACGGATTACGGAGAAGTTCTTGTGCCGGAATGCAGCCATTGCGGATTGGAATTCAAGAAACCCGGCAAGGCAGCTTTGCTATCGCTATTAATGCCTGGATTGGGAGATCTGTACCTCGGATCCAAGGCTCTGGGCTTGCTGGAGCTCGTCTTTATGTCAATGATATGGCTGAGCTTTATCGGTACGGCAATCGCAGAGACGGCTGCAGGTGTCCCGATTTTGGGTTCACTCGCAATGCTTGTTATTGTTTGGATGTTTATTCATCCCATCGATGCAGTGAAGTCGTACCATATGGGGAGCAAGGGGCTATTTCCGGTACAACCACCAGCGTCTTACGGGACTGTTGTACCGAGTGATGTTGAGATTCCGATTGTTCCGATGAAAAATAAGCGCTCAAAAGCAAAGATTTTCCTTTGGATACCAGCTGGGATGTTAGCAGCAATCATCTTGTTTTTTATGGTTATTGGAGCATTGGTAGAATCAGGAGTAATTCCAAGTGGTGAAGTGACGTCTGGCTCCGAGTTGCCTGATAAGGCAACCCAAAAACTGATGGAGTTTGGACTGATTAATGAATCCAGTGAAATCCTCTATATCTATGGGAGTGGATTCCTGTCATTTTTGGACTCCGGCACAATTCTGACGAATGATACTTTATCTACATATTATCACGATGAAAACGGTGAGTTGCAGGGATACTATTTGAATTTAAATGAGATCAAAGAAGTCGTGATGGTTTCAGAAGGAAGTGGATTAGAAGACAGCCTGTATCAGGCAAACGGATACGAGGAAGAGCAATGGATTCAATTCTTTCTACCTGCTGAAGGAAATGGTGATGAATTGTTTATCGCTGAACTGACCAAGAGAATTCAACAACCAAGGGATTAGATCGAACAGATTGTCGCTCCAGGCGAAATCACTCGTGCCGGAGGGCCTCGATCGGATCGAGCTCCGCAGCTTGTGATGCCGGGTAGATTCCGAATGCGATGCCGGTGAGTCCGGATATGCCGAATGCCAGGGCAACGGACCACGCAGTGATAATGGTCTCCATGGATGTGAAGTACTGAACAAATACCGGGACAAGCATGCCGATGCAAACTCCGATCAAACCACCACCAATCGATAAAACGACGGTTTCGATGAGGAATTGAGCAACGATGTCCTTCTTCTTTGCACCAAGGGCCCGGCGTACACCAATCTCACGGGTTCGCTCAGTAACCGTTGCCAACATGATGTTCATGATACCGATCCCCCCAACGAGCAGGGAAATGGCGGCAATTGATCCCAGGACGATATTGAACATGCGCTTGGCAGCTTCTGCTTCCCGCAATAATTGTAGTGGAACGATCAGCTCAAAGTCACTCTCTTCATGGAAGCGTTGAAGGAGGCTGCTGATTTGCTTTTCAGCGGCCATGACCGATTCGGTATCTTCCATTTTCAAAATGATGCGATGCAACTCGACCTTTTCCGCGCTGAAGCTACCAGCGTTGCGCCGGATAAGGGTCTCACCGAAGCGTACCTTGGCAGTGGAAAGAGGGATGTAGACATTGTTATCGAGGGGCTCACCCTCCATCTCACCTTGTTGAGGGCGTTGTTCCGCAGTTCCGGTTTCCTCGACCATTCCAACCACTTGATAGTATACATTTTGAATTCGAATTGTTGATTCCAGAGGATTTTGATAAGGGAACAACCGGTGCGCGAGGCCTTTTGTGATAACGCAAATATTGCGTTGGTGTTTCTCGTCGATCATGGCAAGAAACCGTCCCGCCACCAGCTCAAATCCTTGCATGGTGGGATAGGCAGGGAGGGTGCCCACGACCTGACAAGGTTCCTGATTCCTTCCGAATTGCACGTTTTCACGAATGATCCGCATGGGCAGAACATTATGGACATTGGGAATCGTAAATTGCAGACGGGAAGCATCATTATAGGTCAGCCCGTACTCTAAAATAAAACTGCGTGATGATGTAGTAGATGCCTGTTCTTCCGGTGGCTTGACGCTATTGATAATAATATTGGTCGATCCCAGTCTTTTAATGCGTTCCTGTGCTTCATGTGATGCCCCTTCACCAATCGCCAGCATCGAAATAACTGAACAGACCCCGAAAATCATCCCAAGCATGGTTAAGCCCGACCGCAACTTGTGCAGCATAAGGCTCTTTACGCCGAGCATTACCGTTGTAATGAGTTGCTGTCGGTTTATGGAGGAACCTATCATTTATCATCCTCCACGGTTTGGTTCGAACCATTTCGGCTAACATCGCTGTCGATAAGGCCATCCATTAACCGGATCACACGGTCCGCGCGGCGGGCGACATCGTCATCATGAGTGACCATGATAATCGTTTTTCCGCTTTTATTCAAATTATCAATGAGCCCGAGTACTTCGCTGCCCGTTTTTGAGTCGAGGTTCCCTGTTGGCTCATCGGCCAGAATCATGAGCGGATCATTAACCAGTGAACGGGCAATGGCGACTCGCTGTTGCTGTCCTCCTGATAATTGGGTTGGTCGGTGATCCATCCGGTCCTCCAACCCGACAAGGGTCGCAAGTCCAATACACTTCTCCTCGTAGTCCTTCATATCTACGTTTTGGTAAAGCAGAGGAACCTGAATGTTTTCAATCACCGTCAACTGCGGGATTAGATTGTATGACTGGAATATGAAACCAAGTCTTTGTCCCCTGATCGTGGATAAGGTATCATCATCCATTTTTGAAACATCTTCACCACCAAGGAAATACTGTCCAGAAGTGGGTCGGTCGAGACATCCCAGTATATTAAGCATCGTTGATTTGCCGGATCCGGATGGCCCCATGATCGCTACATAGGATCCTTCCTCAATGGCCACATCGACGCCACGAAGTGCCCGAACATCGACATTTCCCATCTGGAATATTTTATAGATATTCCGGAGGTCGATGATGATTCTGGAGTCGGTTGCCATATTACCCTCTACCGCCTTTTCCGCCGCCACCGCCGCCACCGCCGGTCCTTTGGCTGCGATCACCCTGAGCATCCTGCTTGCGCTCACTTTGTTCGGCTTGCTTGCGCTCAACCTGAGACGCCTTCTTGCTTCCTTTGCCTTCTCCACCTTGACCGGGGATTTGCATGGCCTCATCTGAACCAACGCTCGATTTGCGGACAATGGGACCACCAATACTGGCTTTTGGCTCAGGTTGCGTGTCTGGCAATACAACCTCTTCTTCACCATGGATCAAAGCACCTGCCAAATCGACACTGCTATCAAGGGGCGGTGCAAGCATCACGCGGGAACCCGACTTAAGTCCGGATTTGATTTCTATAAACTTGTTATTAAACAATCCGATTTCAACTTCTTCCGGCCTCGGATCTCCGAGTCCTTTGACATAACAAACTTGTTTTCCCCGAATGGTCGTTACGCATTGTATCGGAACTGTCAGCACATTCTTTAATTTAGTGATGACAATCTCCGCCCGTGCTGAGGCTCCGGGCTTAATATCCGGCAAGTCATCATTGATAATAATTTCAGTGCTATAAACCTTCAGGTTGCTATTGCCGTACCGGCTTGCCGCATCAGGAAGTAGTCCGATTTTAGATACGGTCCCTGTATATCGGTCATCGGGGTATGCATCGAGGACAATATAGGCCATCTGCCCAACTTGCACCTGATTGACGTGCGATTCATGTACTTTGACCTCGACCTTCATTTCGGAAGTATCGGGAATATTAACAATGGACTGACGCATGCGGATCATGGCGCCTTCTTCAATTACTGATTCATTGCTATACCGATTCGAACTACTCGCCCAAACGATCAATCCATCTTGTGGAGCATAAATCTTTGTGGCCTCCATTTGTTCCTGCATTCGATTCAGCTTAAATTCGCTCAGTCCCAGTTTGCGCTTCTCGATTTCCGCACGCGAGGTTGTCTGGCTAATCCTGCTTTCTCCCTGTTGCTTAACCCGTTCCAACTCCGCCTGGGCTTCCTTCAGATTTGATCGATACCGGGCTTCCGTTTTTTGCAGATCATATTCATTCAGCATTTTCTCCACACTCTCGGCCCTTTCCAGCCCAAGGGTCTGGTTGGTGACGGACAATTTGTCCTTGTCAAGGTTGCTTTTGGTCTCAAATCCCTCATCAGTGAGCTTCTCAGACCATTCCAGGCGATCTTCCGCAATTTTAAGCGACTCTTGGGCGGTGATGATTGAAATCTGTGCATTGCGAACTTGCTGTTCTCTTTCGATTTCCTCGAATTTCTGCACATCCATCTCAGCGAACTGCACATTCAATTCAGCTTTTCTGATCTGACTTTCAGTCGTGCTTTTGAGTATGAGAACATCCGATTCTGCTTTAATGGCGTCAGCTTTGTCATCTTCATAAACAATCATTATCTGGTTGAGATTTCTCTCAACTTCCTCTGTGTCGAGCTCGACGATGAGCTCTCCCTCCTTCACGTATGTACCCTCTGGAATGATGTAAACGATACGGGAGTTGCCCATTACTTCATTGCGTACAGTCGTCTCATTCACTGCCTGAAGCGTTCCACCCTCAACGATTGAAACAAGGAAGTCACCTTTGGTCACTTTGAAATAATCCATTGCGTTGTCACCCTTGCCGTCCCCAGAGATCAGCGAGAACAGAATATATAGTAGAACTACGCCAATCGCCGATGAGACCTTTGGGCGTTCTTTTACGAAGGGGATAAGAAAGGACATCGCCTTATGGTAGAGGCGCTTGGCCTCTTGGAAAAGAGGGGAGGTAAGGATTTTTTCCAAGATTTTCATGTTAATTCGGGAATAGTTCTTCCGGGGTTATCACGTTGTTTTCAAGCGTCGTTGATGACGTTGATGACTC
The DNA here is from genome assembly GCA_030595525.1 of Puniceicoccales bacterium. Taxonomy (GTDB): domain Bacteria; phylum Verrucomicrobiota; class Verrucomicrobiia; order Opitutales; family Oceanipulchritudinaceae; genus Oceanipulchritudo. The sequence goes on along the minus strand of JAUVDD010000122.1, from coordinate 567 downwards.
AGTGCTGGTACCCTTTTTCAAGGGATACTGAGTGGCTTTGGTTAGCCAGAATTGATTTGTTTCTGCATCCAGAATGCCAAGATCGAGAAGGAGCTTTAAACGGGACTCAAGATAGTCAACCAGGGCAGCGGTCTGGGCGTTTTGTGCTTGGATCAGGTCATCCTGGGCTTCTTCAAGGTCTCGGAAAATGGCTTTGCCGGATTCGATGGAGAGCAGGGCACCGCTAACCTGTATATCTGCCAATCGGACGGCATTGGTCTGAATCTCATAGTTCTGTTTCAATCGATCCAACTCTCGAAGGGAACTATCAACCAGTGACCGCAAGTCATCCAGGGTCCGGCTCAAGCTGCGGATTCCTGCTTCAAAACGAATAAGTGATACACGATAGGAGTTTCGCTCCCTTAATCGATCGATGGGCAGATCCAGCGTAAGTCCCAGCGAAGTGCGAACCTTGTCAGAGTCGAATCGATCGTAATCGGTTGGTTTGTCACTATCCAAAGTTACAAGGCCGGTCAGATTAAGTTCGGTTTTCAGGTCATCGGCTGCAATCCGTACCTTGCGCTGCAG
>JAUVDD010000364.1 GCA_030595525.1 Puniceicoccales bacterium | reverse complement strand
ACCGGATCTGCTCCATCACAATATTCCCTCATCAGTCGAACAAGATTCCAGTCTGAGCCGTAATGTGAGGTTTCAAAATGTGGGCCACCGGCGGATATTTCCTCTATTTCCTTACCATGATTGGATATTACCAGAATTCTGCCATTGGAACGGGTTAGCACTAGGCGTCCTGAATCCCCAACCATCTCAAGCGTTTCTCCATCGTGATACAATGGACCGAAAATCGTGAAAAACAGATTTCCCACAACTCCGTTGTCCATTTGGAAATTAATTGATCCAAAATCCTCCACATCCGAATCGGGACTATATACACAGGCGTCCTGAATGGATCGGGCATCCTGTTCACTCTTGGGTGCAATATACTTTCTGCCGGTGGTCTCTTTTGATTCCTCGAGTACATCCGAGCGACGATAGGCACACTCTCGATCACAATCAGAGCAATACTTCGGCGCATCAGGATCCGGTTTAAACACTCCGGATCGTCCACCGTAGGCACTTACGCTATTGAAATCCGAATCGCTCATCCAACGAAGCACATCAAAATGATGACTGCATTTGTCATTCAGGGGACCACCTGACCATTCACGCTTGCGGTGCCAGCCTTGCAAGTACCGACTATAGGGAATTATCGATCGCAGGAGAATCATCTGCAGCGAGCCAACTTTTCCGTCATCAAGCAGCTCCTTCATTTTCACCCAGGAATCCTCATAGCGACGAGTGAATCCCATCATTGCCGTATTCCCTGTGCGCTTCTCCGCTTCGGCGATACTTCTGCCCTCTTCCAGATCCACAGCTATCGGTTTTTCCAGAAAGACTTTTTTACCCGATGCAATGGCAGGGACTGCATGCTCCAAATGCGCATCGGTATGAGAAGTGATAATCACGAAATCAATTGAGTCATCATTAATGATTTCCTTGTAGGAACTACATCTTGACACCTGTTGATCAATTCCAGCTTCCCGGTACCACTTTTCCAACTGATCCGCCGCGTAATTCGTACTGGCGAGTGACCGATTCGCTACAGCCTTTATTAGAAAGGAAGTCTCCTCAAAACTATCGATCAGATTAAATCCGATATTGTTCAGGCCACGCGATCCGCAACCGATTATCCCGACATTCAAAGTACGTTTTCTCATTTTGATTCCTGATCGCTTTCTTAATTATCCAATTCGAATTTCTGCTTATCACGGAACATCAAAATAAACAGGAAAGTGATGACGAAAGTAATGATTCCCGTTGTTTGAAAAATGGCAGTCCAATCGAACTTGGCACCATCCGGACCGCCTTCGTAAATCGTGGAAAGAAAACCGGCCACGTTGGATCCAAAGAATTTCCCTAATCCAAGGAACACCAGCATGAACAAGCCCTGTGCTGCTGACCTGATTTTCTCGCCGGCCTTAACATCCACATAGATGGAACCTGTCACGTTGAAGAAATCATAACAGGCACCATGGATCAAAATAGCCGTTATGATCAACACGTTGGCATCCACCGTAATCTGGCTGAACATGAAAAACCGGATTGACCAGAAAGCGAGCCCGAGAGTCATCATCCATTTTAGTCCAAATCGCACGATCATCCAAGGAATGAAAATCATGAATGTCGCCTCCGACACCTGCCCAAGAGTCATCTTGCTGGCCACATTCTCCACTCCGATGTCGTTCAGGAACATGTTGAAGAATGCGAAGTACATCTGGATTGGTATGCCGATCAGCAGGCAGGCTCCAAGGAACACCAAAAAGTTCCTGTCCTTGAGCATTCTTAAAGCATCAATACTGATAATGTCCTTTAATCCGACTCGGCCACCCTTGTTGACTACCTCAGTTTTTGGTAAAGTAAAATTGTAGAGTCCCAGCAGGATCGACATACCCGCCGAGAGTAAAAGCGGCACAGCTGTCATTTCCACATCCGGGACAAATTTCCCGAGAACCATATTTACCGACAATCCGGCCAGCACCCAGCCTATGGTTCCAAATAAACGCACGTAAGGAAAATATCTCCTCGGAAGATGATGAAAAACGATGGAGTTACAAAGTGCTTCTGTAGGCGTATATACGATACAATAGGCGAACAGTATCCAGACGAAGATTGATGGGTCGGTAATTTGTGACAGCACAACCATCAGCACGCCTGCCAGGATGTTGAGTACACCCAGTACGCGTTGTGTCGGGAAAAACCGATCGGCAATCATCCCGACGAAGAACGGCGACAAGATTGCCCCGATCCCGAAAAGACTGTATGAGAATCCGATAAAGGCACCGGATTGATTCATCCCTTTCCCCAAATATGTCCCAAGCGTTACGAACCATGCTCCCCTGCTGAAGAACTGCAACAGCATCATCAGGGAGAAGCGGATTTGCTTCGATGTATCCTTTACCATCTTAGAATTTTCTGTAGTGACGACTTAGATACTGATTCGCTTCCGGAAGATTTGGAATTTTCAAAGCTTTCGGATTCCACTTAAGTTCCTTACCAGGAAAACGGCTCGCAACAACTCCCAATTGGAGAGCCTCGCAAAGCGGACCACCATAACTGAAGGGAGATCCGGTTTTTCCGCCATTCAAGCAAGCGTTGACCCATTCACCATGATGATCAATTGCCTCAACTTCCGGCCGCGGAACACTGCGTATCAAATCCTGTGGAAAGGTTTGTGGACCGGATACATGGGGCAGAATAAACGCACCCTTTTCACCGATCAAAACGGCTCCCTGAGGAGGTAGCTCCTTACCCTCTGGAAGAGTCAGCCCAGGGATCTCTGCTGGTGGCCCATAGGCACCATCATACCACGTCCACTTCAACTCCTTTGCCGTATATTTGGTGGCTGGAAATCCATATTGAACCTTCACTTTGGACGGATGCGA
>JAUVDD010000199.1 GCA_030595525.1 Puniceicoccales bacterium | reverse complement strand
GGTGTGACGGGATCTACTTCCCTGAGAGAAAATTCCTTATTTCCAATATAGTATGCTGCTTTCATTTTTAGAAAATTTAACTTAATTCACTTCGTATTGTGATAACTTGTCCCAGTCGAAAATGACGCCTGTACCAGGTGTGCTTGGAGCGACCGCCAAATGGTTTTCCACGACGAGCGGTCGAGTGGTATACTCATCGATGGGGAAGCTATGAACTTCGAGCCAACCAGAGTTGGACTGTGCAGAAACCAGACTGACATGAAGTTCCTGCATCCCGTGTGAACAGACTGGCAGGCCATGTTTGCGGGATAACTCGGCTGCTTTCAGCCATCCACTGACACCACCACAATTTGAGGCATCAGGTTGTATAAAGGACAATTTTGCCTGATCAAAGGCGTATCCGAATTCATAGATTGTGTGCAGGTTTTCACCCATTGCCAGAGCGACACCCGTTTCTTTCGCGATTCGTGCATAACCCCGGTAATCGTCGGGAAGGGTAGGCTCCTCGAACCAAAGGATGTCGAATTGCTTGAAACGGTTGGCCGCCTCAATGGCCTTTTCCACACTCATCGAATAGTTGGCGTCGACCATGAAAGTGACATCCGGTCCGATCAATTCCCGGACAGCTTTTACTCGGTCGACATCTTCATCCAGATTCTCCCGTCCGACTTTGATTTTTACCGCATTAAATCCGCCGACCAGGTATCCACGGATATTATCAAGGAGTTTCTCAATTGGGAACTGCAGATCGATCCCACCACAATAAGCCTTACAGCGATCTGAGTTGCCTCCGGCCACTTGCCAGAGAGGTTTGTCTGCCTGCTTGCAGCGGATATCCCACAACGCGATGTCGATTGCGGAAATGGCGAATGAGGATATGCCCCCTCTGCCTACATAATGGATGTGCCATTCCATGAAATCGTAGATACCCTCAATATTCACACCATCCTTACCCATTATAGCAGGAGCGAGGTCGTGATCGATCATGGCTTTGATGGCGTGGCCACCCTTGCCCCCGGTGTATGTATATCCTGTGCCTTCGCTTCCGTCATCCAGAGTGATAGTTGCAGTCACTAGCTCGAAGTGGGTATGATCGCCATGTTTGGCGTCCGATAGCACTTCCGGAAGAGGAACTTCAAATATGCGGGTTTGTATGGATTTAATGGGATTCACGACTTGTCAGTTTTCGTAATTCATCCTGTAATTTGATGTTTTGATCCTACTCATTTTCTGCACGGTGAAAAGACGTAAATTGCGGCTATTTACGGATGTTTTGCGTATATGTCCATAATTAAGCCCCAATCCCGGCAGTTCAATCGTCGGATTATTTATTCCTTATCTGGGTGCTGGTCTCCGATCGGTACCGGGCTGGAGTCGTGTTCACGTGCTTTTTGAAAATGTAATTCAGGTATTACTGATAATTGAATCCGCTGCGCTCGGCGACATCGATTAATTGAAGATCGGTGAAGTTCAGCAAGTCCTTTGCCCGGTGAAGTTTCACATCCAGAAGAGCCTGTCCCACGGTTCTGTTGAGGTGTTCCCGGAAACGTCGTTGCAGGACACTACGGGAAAGACCTGCCCGAAGGGCAATTTCATCAACTGAAACTCCCAGGCAGGCATTTTCACGAATACACTGCATGGCCTTTACCAGTGAAGAATCACGGACAGCTGTGGTGTCGCTGGAGAGTCGATGATGAAGCGTGAGAGGAGGTGTCTCGATTTGGCGGGTGCCCTTATCTGTTCCGGTGAGGAGTCGATCCATCAGGCGAGCGGCTTCATAACCGACCCGAATATGATCCGGCTCGATACTACTGAGCCGGGGGCGGCACAAATCACAAAAGGTCAAGTCGTTGTCGACTCCGATCATGCTGATTTCTTCAGGAACCGAAATATTCAGCCGCTGACAGGCTTTCATCATGACAGGACCGAATTGATCGCTGGCAACCATCAGTCCAATTGGACGGGGAAGGGAGTGTAGCCAGTCGGTGGCTTTTTCCAGATTGGATTTCCACTGACTGGCATCGGGGTTGCTTTGGCTGATGTGGAAGACATCAAGGAAATTCCCCCGCGATTGTACCGTTTCCGTGAACGCGGATTCCCGCTCCAGTGAGTAGCGTTCGTCATCCAGACCAAAAAACGCAAAATACCGGTGTCCGCTGGCAATGAAGTGTTCCGCAGCCATGCGACCGATTGCCCGGTCATCGCATTTGACCAGAGGGTATGGGGAATTCTCTGCATTCCCGAGCACATCCACTACTGGAACATCCTTGGCCCGGATTTTTTCCAAGACGGTGTTATTACTGATGCGGGCAATGATGCCGTCTCCATCCCATTGTTCCAGGCCGCTCAATTCAGTCGATCCGATGTGGCCGGTCGGATGGAAAACGGACCAGTCATCGTGTTCATGAAGGTATTGGCTGATACCCGTCAGGATATTTCGTCCCGAGGCCAGAGCCGTTTCAACTAGGATTGCAACACGTTTCATACTGAGTGACCGAATTTCTTAATGGATTGATCTCAACTTATCTTTCGTTGAGCATTATCTCGTGTTAATGTGATATCGTTAGGAGTCCACAAATAAATAGATATGACCGATTCTTTAAAAACTACTCGTACAGCAGAAATCCTTGTTAACGGCATTGCCGAACAGTTTGAACGCCAGTGGGGCCAAGCGCCTTCTCATGTGGCCGTTGCGCCGGGACGTGTAAACGTCATTGGGGAGCACGTCGACTACAACGGTGGCTGGGTTTTGCCGGCAGCGATCGAACGTTACATGGTTATGGCCGTGCGTCCTCGTGAGGATGATGTGGCACGCGTGGCGGATGCTAATTTTGCTGGAGTAATCGAATTCACATTGAATGAGATCGAACGAGACAGCACCAAGGACTGGAGCCGTTATATTCGTGGTGTTTTGGCCGGATTGCGAAATGCCGGTTATAAAGTGACAGGATTTGATGCCTACATGGACTCTACCATTCCGGTTGGCGCTGGATTAAGCAGTAGCGCGGCCTTTGAGGCGGTGACCGGTCTGGCTGTGCTGGGGATGACCGGGCAGGAGATGGATCGATTCGAACTGGCCAAGTTGTGTCAGACTGCCGAGCACGAGTATGCAGGTGTTCCCTGTGGAATCATGGATCAGGCCGCAGTCCTGAACTGTGGTGAAGGCAATTTGCTTTTCCTCGATTGTGAATCAGAAACATTCCAGCAAGCACCTTTTGATGCACCCGAGTGGCGATTGATGATCATTAATTCAGGCGTGGCCCATGAGTTGGCTGATGGAGAATACGGCAAGCGCCGGGCCGCTTGTCACAAGGCTGCGGAAGTACTGGGTGTTAAGAACCTGCGCCACATCTCTATTAATGACCTGGACGGTACTCTGGCAAATGAAGGACTGGATGAGGAAATGGTCCGCTGTGTACGTCACAACGTGACCGAAAATGATAGGACCCATAAGACGGTGCAGGCACTGGCAGAAGGAAAAATCAGCAAGGCAGGAAAGCTTTTGAACCAAAGCCACGATTCACTCCGGGATGATTACCGGGTAAGCTGTGAAGAGTTGGACTACATCGCAGCAACGGCCCAGCAACTTGAAGGCGTCGCTGGATGTCGCATGACTGGAGGTGGATTCGGAGGATCCTGCATAGCACTGGTGCATAAGGATGTAGCCGCATCTGTTGGAGGATCCATCACAATTGCTTATCAGGCCAAGTTTGGTAACCGTCCAGGCGTATTCCTGACAGCAGCCGGCCGTGGTGGGTGGGTCGAAACCACCTGATTGCATGCACATTTTTATCCATCTTTGCTCAGGTCAGCGACCATGAAGAAATTCATGGTTGGATTTGAGATGATGGCTGAGGCACAACGGGACATTACTCCGGAAACAGCTGCCCAGCAGATTCGCGGAGTGGAAATTTAACAGGAAAAGAAATTCAAAATGAAAGTATTGGTAACAGGTGGAGCCGGTTATATTGGCAGTGTGGCAACAGAGATTCTCGTTCGCGAGGATTATGAAGTACTGGTATTCGACAATCTCCAGCAGGGCCACAAGGAAGCAGTCAGCGAGGGGGCTCGATTTATTAAAGGTGACCTTTCCAATTATGATGA
>JAUVDD010000053.1 GCA_030595525.1 Puniceicoccales bacterium | reverse complement strand
ATCGGAATCGGAGAATATCAGGGAACGCTCCATCTCATGGATCATCTCCCGTACGTTACCCGGCCAGGCATAGGCCTTAAAGTTGGCCATGCACTGATTCGGGATGGAAATATTCTTCAGGCGATAGCGTTTTTTCAACCTATCCAACAAACGTTCGACCAGTCCCGGGATATCATCAGGATATTCGCGCAGTGGAGGAATCCGCATGTGCAAGAGATTAAGCCGGTGATACAAATCTTCCCGGAAGGTACCTTCCTTTACCAAGTCCACAAGTGGACGAAGGGAGGCGGTGATCAGGCGAACATCAACCGTTTTGTGTGCAGTACCCCCGACTCGGCGAATGTGTCCGTCCTCGATAGCGGTCAGCACTTTGGCCTGTAGAGAAATCGGCAAACTGGAAATTTCATCCAGAAACAAGCTGCCCCCATCGGCTGCCTCGAAGAGCCCGATTCGCTCCTTTCTGGCATCGGTGAAGGCACCTTTTTCGTGTCCGAACAGTTCGGATTCGGCCAATGATTCAGGTAAGGTGGAGCAATTCACTTCAATAAGTGGAGCATTCGACCGGGGGCCGTGTTCGTGAATCCACCTGGCAATGGTGGATTTGCCGGTTCCGGTTTCACCTTCTATTAAGACAGGGGGAAGGTCGCGTCCCAACCGTTCATCCGCGGCCAGGATCTTGTCTATCTGCTTCCAGACAATTTGCATCCTTTGTCCGGCGAACAGGGAATCCGATGGTTCGCTTCTTTTGCCACGCTCAAACTCCCTGATCCGAGTTTGTGCCGACTCACGGGCAATGCGTGAGAACACCATGGGGAGTTCCTCAACCGCGAATGGCTTGCTCAGGTAATCGTTCGCCCCGCGCCGAATCGCTTCGATCGCCGTCCGGATGCCGCCGTCGGCGGTCATGACCACCACACCGGTGTTTTCCGAAAAACCCGGATCCAGCAAGATATCCATGCTATTGCCGTCCGGGAGGTTGATGTCCATCAGGGCAAAATCCAGCTCTGTGGAGGCCATGATCTCCCTTGCTTGAGCAAGAGATCCCACCGGATAGGTTTCTGCACCCTTGTCCTCAAGGTAAGCACAGAGGGATTTTCGCAGGAGTATCTCGTCTTCCAATACCAGAATGTTGCGGCCGCTCAGCATAGGTAAACAAAGTCATGAATTTTGCGGTACTGGCAAGCCGGTTTGCTTGGTGGGTTGACATGGAGTCCTTCATGCGTCGATCTTGGCAGGCTGTTTGCAAAAGTATGACGTATGTTTGATGTCCGAGATAAACCGAAAATGGTCCAGCGAGCCTACCTCGTAGGGGTGGTGGAGCAAAAAGAGACCGAAGCCGATGCGGTTAGCCTGCTTGACGAGCTCGAGGAGTTGGTGACAACCCTTGAGATTGGTGTGGTTGGCCAGCAACGCGTCCGGCTGCGGCAAACACAGGCACGTTACCTTTTGGGATCCGGCAAAATGGAAAGCATTGTCGAGGCGGCGAAGGCCTTGAATGCGGATTGCCTGGTAATCGATGCGGAGTTATCTCCTGCTCAACAGAGAAATTGGGAGTCGGCCAGTGGATTGTGTGTCATCGACCGGCAAGAAGTCATTCTCGATATTTTCAGCATGCGTGCCCGCACCAAGGAAGCCGTTCTGCAAGTGGAATTGGCACGTTCTGAACACTCCCTTCCACGGTTGAAAAACGCATGGACTCACCTCAGCCGGCAGCGCGGTGGCGGTGGCGTGACCCAGCGAGGGGAAGGGGAGGCCCAGATTGAACTGGATGGCCGGATGGTTAGGCAACGCATCGCCAAGCTGAAGAAGGAGTTGGAGCTCGTGGTACGGCATCGTGAGACGCAACGGAAACAACGGCAAAAGGTCCCGGTCCCAACTGCAGCAATTGTGGGTTATACAAATGCGGGCAAATCAACTTTATTGAATGCCTTGACCGGCGCGAATGTCCTTTCAGAGGACAAGTTATTTGCCACACTGGATCCGACAACCCGTCAGCTGAAACTACCTAATGGGCAAAAACTTCTTTTAACCGATACCGTGGGATTTGTGCGACGGTTGCCCCACCAACTGGTGGATGCCTTTAAGGCAACTCTTGAAGAGGCGGTGCTGGCGGACTTCTTGATTCACATTGTCGATGTCAGCAATCCTGAGTTTGAGAGCCACATGGCTACTACTCATGAGGTGCTGCAGGAACTCGGAGCTGACGAAAAACGGACGATTACGGTTTTCAACAAGATCGACCGATGTGTGGAGATTCCTATTCGGCATGATGCGGAAGATCAGACCAAATCGGTTTCGATAAGTGCTGTGACCGGCGAGGGGCTTGATAAATTGATGGAGGAATGCGAACAACAGCTCCTTGATCGGTTGACCACCATGCAATTGGTAATCCCTTTCAGCCGGTATGATTTAATTAGCCAGCTCCATGACCAGGGACACGTTAAGGAAGAGCAAATGGAGGATGATGGAGTGCACCTGGTTGCCAATATTCCTGCCAGATTGCGGACGGTCTATGAACCGCACCGGAAATGTGAGTAAAATGCAGGGTTTTTAATTGTCACGGAACTGTGACAAATTCACGGTCGCTTAGGTTAAGTTTCATCAGCAACCTGTAGCTCGATTTACAATCTCACCAGTTCAGCGACCATGACAAATTTTTACATGATCGTCGGCTTTATGCTGGCGGCTTACTCCATTGTCGGAAATGACTCTCTCCAGACTCTGGGAACATTCCTTTGCTCTAATTCACACCGGCGCTGGTGGGAATTATGGGCTTTCAGTAGTACGGTGATGATCGCCGTTATATTGTATGGATGGTTCACTTACGACAAGGATCCTTCATATAATCGACTGAACAAGGTTTATGAGAAATCCGTTTCCCTCGTTAGTGCGCAAGAGGCAATTGCTTATGCTGCTGATGCTGTCAGCGCAGATCCCATCCAGGAGGATATTCTTGCTGAATTGAACCTTCTTTCGGAACAACTAGCGGCAACCAAGCTGATATTCGTTGAGGAGCCAGCGCGATTGGACGACTCATTATCCCAGCTGAAGTCGGTTTCTGACGCACTGAATACCAGGTTGAAGAAGATGGATATTCCGCACGGCCAGTTTGTGACAGTGAACGCTGCCGTCGGAAAAGTGGGAGAAGTCATGGCGACGATGGAGATTAGGAGGGACGTCAAGTCGTTCATTTCCTGGAAGCATTTGATACCACCATTCGCCTTGTTGATCTTAACGCGATATGGCTTTCCGGTCAGTACATCATTCCTTGTATTGATAACCTTCCAGCCGGCTGTCCTCAGCAGTATGCTAACGAAGTCGTTGCTCGGGTACGTCTTGGCGTTGGTGGTGGCGATCGTCGTTTATAAGGCGGTGGTTGGCGTCATGGAGAAGCGCTGGCGCAAGGAAAAGGACTATCAGGTCCATCCGCTTTGGGTTGTTGCCCAATGGAGTGCAACAGCGTTCCTCTGGTCGATGTGGTTGATCCAGGATATGGCAAACATCTTTGTCTATCTGCCACGCATGCCTGAGCTCACATGGTTATTATTCGCGGTTGCCTGGATGGTCGCTGTTCAGGCGTTTATCTATTACAACCATGGGGGCAAAATCCAAAAGGTTGTCACCTCCAAGACCAATACTCATGACATTCGATCAGCTACCATCGTTGTGGTGGTTTATGGCGCGGTCTTATATGTCTTCAAAATCCAGAGCAATGTACCAATGAGTACAACTTGGGTATTCCTTGGTTTACTGGCCGGGCGAGAGATTGCATTTGCCCTTTCACAAAACAAGAAAAAGGGAATGAAGAATGCCCTGCGACTGGCCCGGAAGGATGTGGTAAAAGCCGGGTTTGGGTTAGGTGTCAGCGTGGCGATCGCGTTTGTAATCAACCTTGTCTAGGCAGAATCCGCTTACTTGCCCGAACGCTTTGGAAGGATAGCTTCCAGAAGATTGATGTATTCCGAAGCATCCAGATCACGGTATCCATGTCTCAACAACTCCTGTCCATCCGGTGCAATCAGGATCAGGGTTGGGTAGGACTTGATATCAAAATGGATAACCCAGGATTGCAGGACTGCAGTTTCCTCTGATGTAAGTTTGGGCTTTCGCCGGGCCTCAACAGGAAAGTAAATCAGGTTTCTTTCTGCAAAGTCTTTAAATGCGGGCTCGGAAAGAACTGCTTCCTTGAATTTTTTGCTACTGACGGACCAGCCTTCACCAAGGAAGGCCACAAACATGTGCTTTTGTTCTGATCGAGATCGCTGTACAGCTTCCTCGAAAGCTTTTGCCTCCAGATGAATAGGTCCATCGTCAACGGATGCACAATAAGCTGCAACTGGACCAAGTAATAGAGTCAGGTAAATGAGGTGAACCGGCCGCACAAGTTACTTCTTGAGAGAAGCGAGTGCCGTCATGATGTCCTCAGTCTGGGTGACCGGTGAGGCTTTCAGGTCGCGCCAGGCGACCTTGCCATCGATCACGAGGAAGGTCTGGCGAGAATAGGCACCCTTGGGATTAGTCGGAATGCCAAAGCCTTTACCTAGAGTATGATCTTCGTCACCGATAAGGATAAACGGAAGTGAATACTCATTAACAAATTCCTTTTGCTTGTCTACTGGATCATCACTGACACCGATAACTGTGACACCCGATGATTTGAGAGCGTCCCAATTATCGCGAATATTACATGCTTGCTTGGTGCATCCACCGGTAAAGGAGCGTGGGTAGAAATAAACAACAACCGGGCCTTTTTTGTAGAGGCTATTCATGTTGGTTGTTTTACCCAGATGGTTGGGAACCTTTACTTTGGGAGCTGCATCTCCGACGTTCAACGGTTCGGCGGCAGAAAGGGAGAGTGAGAGAAAACTCATGACGATTATGGACAGTATTAAGTGCTTCATCTCGCCAACATGGCACAACTGTCCACGGATTTCAAACAATCCGTTAAGTTACTCTATTTAGTGGACCAGAGCGGATTTTCCCGTGCTGTATCGATGAGTTTCTGGGTGGTCCGGTCGAGGCGACTGGCCAGTGTCCGGATCAACTTCACGGCAATTTCCGGATTGTTACTGACAAGCGTATCCAGCGTATCGATCTGATAAAACGCAATCTTTGCAGCGTTTTTCGCCTTCACTGTGCAAGTTCTCGGGCGGCCAAGTATATCGCCCATTTCTCCGAAAATGGTTCCTGGATACATAATTACTGCCAAAAGAACGTCATCCTTGAAAACTTCCAAAGTGCCGGACTTCAGGATAAAGAATCCGGAACCCTCTTCACCTTGTTCCAGAATGGTCTGGCCGGGTGCTACTTCTATAATCTTTTCCATACTTGCGACTTTTCAATTGAACCGAGACTTTGTGATTATCTTGGATTATTGTGCCAGATTGGCAAGCCCACTCTAAGCGATTCTTATTAAGTAAATGTAAATTATCGATCCGATGCAGCATCCAATGCCTTAAGGACGGCTCCCGGAGTTAAAAACTCGGGCAATATCAAGGGTTTTTCCAATTCTGGACCATAGACCAGATTGAATGGAACCGCAGACCGGTTATACTTAGCAAGTGCCTCGCTTATGCGAGAATCCTGATGGGTCCAATCCGCCTTCAGGAGGATGACGCCTTCATCCGCAATCTTCTGAAGGACCTCATTTGAGGAAAAGACGGAGGCCTTGTTGGTCTGACAAGTCACACACCACCTGGCAGTAAAATCGACATAAACGATATTGCCCTCACTCGCCAAATCGGCGGCTTTACCGGGTTCCCATTTTTCCCATTTAAGAACATTACCGTCGGAAGAAATTCTTTGAGTGCCGGTTAGACCGAGACCGAGTGAGGCAACAAGCATGATCGCCGTTGCGGCAAAGGCCTTGTAGCGGGTGGATTTTGGCTTATGAAAAGCCGCCCAGCGACCGTAGATCCACAAGGCAAAAGCCAATAGCACCAGACTGAGCAAAGCTTTAAGCAGCGAGAAGCTGCTAAACCCACCCTCATCGGTCAGTTGCCCTGCCAGTACCCAGACGAGGTAAGCAACAGTTGCGTAGAGGAGGAAACTCATGAACTGCTTGAATGTCTCCATCCAGGGACCCGGCTTAGGCAGCCATTGGATTAGACTCGGGAAAGATGACAGCAACAAATAGGGCATTGCCAGACCGAGGGCAATGAAAGTGAAAACTGCCAGGGAGGCCAACGGGGGAAGAGCAAGCGCTGCTCCCAGTGCAGGTGCGAGGAACGGTGCGGCGCAAGGTGTGGCCACAACCGTGGCAAGGACACCACTGAAAAACGATCCGATTAGACCGCTTTTGGCAGTAAGTCCTGAACCGACCCCGATTGCGGATTGCCCGACTTCGAACAAGCCACTCATGTTTAAGGCGAATGCGAACAACAGCAAAGCCAGGGTAAGTACAAATCCCGGTGATTGCAGCTGGAATCCCCAGCCGAGTTGATTGCCGCTGGAGCGGAGAATCAAGAGAACCGAGGCCAGAAGCCAAAATGAAAGCAGCACGCCTCCACTGAATACAAGGCCGTGTGCCGCTACCTTGCCTCGCGATTCTCCTGCTTGATTGACGAAGCCCATGATCTTGATTCCCAGCACGGGAAAGACGCAGGGCATCAGGTTGAGAATCAAACCACCGACAAAAGCCAGGAAGAGGAGGCCGATCCAGGATGTGGTGGGTGGTGAAGTAGCAGTAGCCGAATCGGCGAGGGGCACATCAATGATAATTGCCTTGTTGCCACCGACATCAGTCCAACCATGCTCCGCCTTGAGAACGCCAGTCAGTCTGGGGGGAAATGACTCCACTGAGTCAGCCAAAGCAAGGTTCAGATTGATACTGTCGTCAATTGCATCGGCTTTGCCGGATTCGGGTTTAACGATGGATTGGTCGTTAAAAAAGAAAACGGATTCCGGCAGCGCTTTTCCTTTAATTTCCAGGGATATGGAAGAGCCGGTTTTCCAAGCCTGAATACTGAGGCCGGAAGGAGTTGCTGGAAGGTGATCTTGTAGTTCCTTGAATTGATTACTCCAATTCCTGGAGGGAAGGGGAGAGGTGTTTTTTACGGGGAGCGTGAGAACAGACTCCATACTTCCCGGGACACAAATATCCTTACACATGAGCCAGTCAGCAGCGAATTTAATCTGGACCTCCGGTTGTGACAGATCAGCGGGGGGGGTAATTATTACCGGAAGAAGGATTTCACCTTCATAAACGTATTCCGTCCAGCCTTGGAATTCATAGACCTTCGGTGTTGGCCAATCAATGGATCCAGCAGTGAATCCTTCAGGCAGGGACCATTCAATCGAGGTGGCATAACCTGTTGCGGATGATTTCCAGTAGGTATGCCATTCCGGATCGTGCTTTAAAAGTAATCCCACACGAAAGGGTTGGCCGGGCTGGATGTGGGTGCTTTCGCTGATTAACACAGCTTCGACATGCCGATCATAAATCGCTTCGCTGCTTTGTCCGGAAGCAGATACAATTACCAGGGCGAGAGTGAATAGAAGGCAGATCCAAGGTTTGAGGAACAATCTCATGATTAGTGGGAAGTGATTCTTTGCGAAATATTCCGCATTCCTTTAGAATGCACAAGACTGTTGCTGAATGAAGTCATATCTGTATCCATTTTTCTTCTTCCCTAAAGGATCAACCAGTGAATCCAACCATTTCCATCTCGCCCACACTTTCCTTGAGAGTACTTCGTCCACAGGAAGCTGGTACACTTTACCATCTTGTTGATCGCAACCGCGAGCATTTGCGGGAGTGGTTACCATGGGTTGACACAACACGTTCCCCAGCTGATTCACGCCAGTTTCTGGAAATGTCCCACGGAGCGTTCCAGAAAGGGACCGGGATCAACTATGGAATACGGGTCAATGGGAACCTGGCGGGATTAATCGGTTTTCACGGCTTTGACCGAGTTCATCGTGTAACCAGTCTGGGATACTGGCTGGGAAAGGAGTTTTGTGGAAACGGAACCATGTGCATGGCTGTGGCGCATTGCATCGATGCCGCTTTCAAGGAAGAGAATATGAATCGTCTTTATATCCGCTGTGCTGTGGAAAACGCACGGAGCAGCAGAATTCCCCAAAAATTAGGCCTGACACATGAGGGAACCCAGCGTCAGGCCGAATACCTGTACGATCACTTTGTGGATCTGGACGTATACAGTGTCTTGGCAGAGGAGTGGGACTCCTCAATTCTTGGCCGCCTCTGATTTCAGCGAGCGGAATGTCTTCCGGATCCAGTCTTCCAGTAAGGTAACCTCATAGAAGAAACTCATGGAATTGGATCGGATAGGTGCCAGGATATTGAAATCGAATGCAATGTCCACGATTGTCTCTTCACCCTCGGAAACCACATTTCCATCAACGTCCTTAAGCGTATAGCCTAATTCCATCCGGGGAGGGTACATTCTATCGATGTAGCGAATGTCAGCGTTGTGGCGGTTCCGCCAAGGTTCAATTTCGCCCGCCATGTCGATGTCAATAAACACGACCTCCAGGGTGTGATCGCCTACGATGTAGCGTTTGGCAAATCGCTCGAGCTCATCCTCCAACTCCGATTCGAAGAGACCAAGGGTTTTTTCTTCGCTTAAACCGCTGACAGAAAAGTCAGTGAATTTTTCAACATCCATGAATTCCACCTTAATGGTGCCGGCCTGTGCGGTG
>JAUVDD010000145.1 GCA_030595525.1 Puniceicoccales bacterium | reverse complement strand
GGTAGGTGACCAGGATGTGATTGAAATTGCCACGATCGTGAAGGACTACATTGAGCGGTCAGCAGCTTCCCTGCCTGAGGGCGTGTCTCTGACTGTTTGGGATGACATGTCCAAAACCATCTCGGATCGTTTATCAACCCTGTCCAGCAGTCTGATGTGGGGAGGGCTATTGGTTTTTCTGATACTTGCCTTGTTTTTGAGGTTTTCCGTAGCGGCATTTGTGGCCATTGGAGTACCTGTTAGTTTTCTAGGCGGGCTCGCCTTGATGCCGATTTTCGGCATTTCCTTGAACCTGCTTTCCACGTTCGCCTTCATCATGGTGCTGGGCATTGTTGTGGATGACGCAATTGTTACAGGGGAAAACATTTTCCGGCATATGCGAAAAGGTGGAGATCCCACTGAGGCAGCCATCAAGGGAACTCATGAGGTGAGTGTTCCAGTTACTTTTGGTGTACTCACCACGATGATTGCCTTCATTCCGTTAATGATGATTCCCGGGCGTCGTGGCGCTTTCTTTTCGGTGATCGCTGTTGTTATCATTGTTGTTTTGGGATTTTCCCTCGTACAATCGAAACTGGTTTTGCCGGCCCACATGAGTTACCTCACACATCTGGGGGAACGTCGAAAGAAGCACGGTTTTATAATCCGGACACAAAGGAAAATCGCCGATGGACTGGAGTGGTTTATCCATGTCGTTTACCGAAAGATGCTGCATGGAGCGATCAAGAATCGCTACAGCGTGACATCGGTATTCGTCGTCATTTTTGTCTTGATGCTGGCAGTCATCTTCACTGGGCGAATGCAGTTCTTCTTTTTTCCGAGAATTGAAGGGGATACGGTAACGGTAAAGCTGAATATGCCAGTCGGGACACCGGTTGAAATCACCGAGGGATATGTTCGCCAGATCAACGGGGCAGCTGTATCAGTAAAGAAGGAGCTGAACGAGCAATACGGGGATACCACAGCTCTTAACATTCTCATGACAGTTGGCGGTCAGCCATTTGGGGATCGGCGAGGTGGTGGTAGCTCTGGACAGAGTCACCAAGGCGAAGTCATGCTGGAACTTGAATCCAGCGAAACACGCCATCCTGAGGTCTCAGCACCCAATGTTTCAAACATGTGGCGTGACAAGGTTGGTATAATTCCGGGAGGTGAAATAAGTTATATTTTCTCCCGGTCCGGTGTGGGTGCTCCTATCGATGTTCAGCTATCCGGACCAGACTTCGATCAGCTGGATGAACTTGCTGCCCTGATCAAGGTTCAATTGGAAACTTATCCCGGAGTGGTGGATATCGCTGATTCCTTCGAATCAGGAAAGGATGAGCTCAAGCTGAAACTCAAGCCGGCTGCGACCAACCTCGGGCTTACTCCAGAAGATCTTGCCCGTCAGGTGCGCCGTGCATTCTACGGTCAGCAGGCTCAACGGTTTCAGCGGGGTCGGGACGATATCCGGGTAATGGTCCGCTATCCTTACGAGGAACGCAGAAGCCTGGACAATCTGGAGAACATGCGAATCCGCACTCCTAATGGACAGCAAGTGCCTTTTGCAGAAGTGGCCGATGTGGAAATGGGCAAAAGCCTTCCTTCTATTCGTCGAGTCGACCGGAACAGAATATTGAGTATTACCGCTGACATCGAGGAAGGCGTTGGAGATGTGGAAGTGGTCAAAGCCGATTTGGTGGAGAACTATCTGCCCGAGTTGCTCCTGACTCATCCGGAAGTGTCTTTTTCGCTGGAAGGAGAGGCTCGTGAACAACGGGAGAGCTTTGAAAGCCTTCAATATAGCGTAATCATGGTCTTGTTTGCGATCTATGGGATGCTGGCAATTGTGTTTCGATCGTACATTCAGCCCCTTATAGTCATGTTGATTATTCCCTTCAGTGTAATTGGGGCTATCGGATTCCACCTTATTCGCGGCGATATGCTGAGTATCATGTCCGTGTTCGGGATGCTCGCTCTAATGGGGGTCGTGGTTAACGACAGTCTGGTGCTGGTGGATTATATTAACCGGAAGCGAAAGTTGGATAATTTCTCACTCCTGCGTGCCATCTCATACGCGGGTGACGCTCGTTTCCGGCCAATTTTCCTCACATCCCTCACCACGATTGGTGGACTGACTCCGCTTCTCCTGGAGAAGAGCAAGCAGGCACAGTTCCTGATGCCGATGGCTGTTTCCCTCGCTGGTGGCATTGCCTTCGCCACTTTCCTAACGCTGTTTCTGGTCCCGATGGTCTACCTGATCTTCGAGGATATCGGAAGAGGCATCCGCAAAGCATACGCCTGGTGGATTAGCTAAGGTCTGAAGGAACGAGATCTACAGCAATACAGTTATTTCAACTGTTCCCTGATTTTCTCCAGAATCAATTCGGATTGGGCTTTATCACCGACTAAACCAACTTGGATTCGCAGCTCGGTAATTTCGCTTGTTTTTGCTTCTGTGGTGAGAGTGATCTTCTCATTCTTGGCATTGCGGTAAAGGAATATTCCGGTCAGCAAATCCCGTTCCTTGGAGATTTGGAAAAGCTTGAGATCCTTACAAACTGCCTCGATGGCGTTGTTCACATCAGTAAGGTTTTCAGATAGGGCTACCTTCAGCTCACTGCGCACCCATCCAACTGCATCCTGCGCACCTTCCTTGACCCCGGTCGTCTCACACCCGGTAATCCCGATCAGGATCAGGCAGAATAGCGAAACGACTCCTAAGACAGTTCTGATTTTCATGAGATCCGAGTTTGCTGGTTTTTAAAACAATGGCAATTCCGGAAATTCGCTCAATCGCGTCCTTGTGAGTCTTCGTCCTGTGGTTTTCTCTGATCTGGAATAATATTGATCAGCTGACCAACGTAACGGAACGGGCGAATGAGCGTAGAGCTGGCTTCCAGGGAAGGACGATCACGATGCTCGGATGTGAGTTGTGGCACGTAGAAGAAAAGAACCAATTGCGCCACCAGGAGTGCCAGAAAGTAGATCGCAAAAACATCCAATTGGATCCCGGGTTGCATTCCCGGCACCTTTACCATGTATCCCCAGATGATTGGCGCCAATCCACCGATCACACCAACTGCCGCCGCATGAACCGATATGTGCAAGGCCCGCTTTTGTTCATCACAGACCCGGGGCATGTACTTTAAATGAGAGGTAATCCATTGGCTGGCGGATATACCGAACAGGAAGTATGCAACAATCAACCCGTGTTTTAACTGCGGGAATAACCCTGTGACCAGGAAGAACCAGTAAGCGCTGATTATTGCACTGAGGATCAGGGAAAGTCGAAAAACGGGCTTGGCACCGAATTTATCGATTCTTTCCCGCATGATGACAGTTCCCAGGATGGCACCACAGTATTGGACCGCCGTAAGCAACATGATCTGGGCCATTCCCAATTCCAGTTCCACCTTGAGAAAATAGGTCACCAGCGGAACAAAGGCGGTTCCCATCAATGCGGATATCAGCATGAAAACCAAATATTGTCGGAAAGGCGATTTCCTCAGACAGATAATAGGAGTCTCAATGGCAATGTCCTTGAGTTTCGTTTCGAGAGGTTTTGGAGGTTCTTTTATCCGTGCCATGTAGTAAATTGTCATGACAACGGCAAAGAGAGCATACGCATATTGGGCGGCAAAAGCAGTGTAGGTCGGAAAGTAATTAAAGAGCCCGGCAAAGAGGATTAAGGTTGTTATTCCAGCAATACCAACGATCGCCTGGTCCGTACTGAAGAATTTTCCACGAACCGAATCCGGAAGAATTGCGTACATCATCGGGGGCAGGGCACAACTTCCAAATGTTCGGAAAAATGAAAATAGAAATGCCGAAAGAATCAGTGCTTGAACCATCCATCGGGTAGGTTCTGTTGGTGCCAGGAATGCCAAGTAGAATGGAATGATCAGCGACGAACCACGGGCTATCCAGGCCATTATTATCTGCTTTTTATAACCGAGTTTTGGCAGAAAGGCTGTTGCCACAATTTGTACCGGCAAAAGAAGAAATACGAATGAGTAGGCCAATCCGACTTCAAACGAGTTAGCTCCCAATTCCGTCGCCAACAGGACCATCGGAGTGCCCAAGCCGATTAACCATGTCGAGGCATTGAAGAAACTGAATCTCAGGATCTTTGCATATGGACCGGAGAACGGTGAAACTACATCGTGTCCTTGCGCCTCGATGTTGGCATCGGTTGCCACGGACTTTAGCTTTCCAGAATCCCGCTCCAGCGATTAAGCTCGGATTGAATTTGTCCGGGTCCCGGCATGCCCGGACGTTCCCGACCCGCCAAGGCTTTCTTAACGGAGAAACAATCTACCCAGTCTGCTTCTATCTTGTCGCAAATCTTTTGTGCCTCATCCAAGGGGATTGCGTTGAGCGGACAAACACTGTGCTCCGACAAGGCAACAAGTGCACCGACTACGTGGTGAGCGTCGCGGAAAGGGACACCTTTGAGGACAAGATAATCCACCAAGTCTGTCGCCAGGAGTAATGGATCTGAGACAGCTTTCTTGCAGGCTTCCTTGTTGACCTGCATTCCTTCGAGGGTGCCCTCGAGAACCAGCAGGCAATCAAGGGTCACATCAAATGCTTCAAATACCGGCGGCTTATCCTCCTGAAGATCCCGGTTGTAGGTAAGCGGCAAACCCTTGACCAGAGTCAACAGCGCACTGACATGTCCCATCACACGTGCTGATTTTCCCCGGATCAATTCAAGTGAATCCGGGTTCTTTTTCTGTGGCATCAGACTGGATCCGGTCGTGTAGGCATCCGGTAAGCGGACAAATCCAAATTCCGCGCTGCTCCAGAGAATTATATCCTCTGCTACCCGGGAAAGGTGGGTGGCGATCAAGGCACAACAGTTGGCGAATTCAATAAACAGATCGCGATCCGCTACTGCGTCCATCGAGTTGCGAGTGACAATAGGATTTCCGGATTCATCGACGAATCCCAGTTCCCTGGCCGCAAATTCCCTGTCGATGGGTAAAGTCGTTCCTGCGATGGCCCCGGATCCAAGGGGACAGACCCTTGCCCGGTTGGCAAATTCCCCAATCCGCTCCTTGTCCC
>JAUVDD010000198.1 GCA_030595525.1 Puniceicoccales bacterium | reverse complement strand
CTGCCCATCGCCACGGGTGTTCGCCTGGCGCGTCCAGAGTTAAACGTGGTTGTCACAATGGGTGACGGCGATTGCTTCAGTATTGGTGGTAACCACTGGTTGCATGCCATTCGCTATAATATCAATGCAGTGGTCCTGGTTCTGGACAACGAAATCTACGCCCTGACAAAGATGCAGACCTCTCCAACCACACCTGAAGGCTGGAAAACCAATACATCTCCCAGGGGATCTTATCTCCAACCAATGAACCCGATTGGTGTAGTCGTCGGTATGACCAATGTCTCCTTCGTGGCCCAGACCGCTACCTGGTTACCCGCCCACCTTGACGAGACAATCGAACGCGCATGGGAACACAAGGGGTTGTCATTTGTCCGTATCCTTCAAACCTGCCCGGTCTTCATGCCACAGGCATTTGGTCAAGGTGGTTTGAATTTCCCGGTTACCTTCCTCGAAAATGAGGACGGCATACCCGTTCATCCCGGACTCCTGAAACGCGGTCCCGCCAAGGCACATAACCAGCGCGACATCAACGAGGCATTGAAGATTGCCGCGGCTGTCGATCCGGCACCGATGGGCCTGATTTATCATAACCCGGATCTGCCAACTTACGAGGAAACCCGATTCAGCCGCCGCAAGCGTCCGGATCATGAGACATTCCTCAAGCGCCTGGATTCCACCATGGATCGCTTCGCAGTTTAACCTTTGAATTACCCCAATGAACGACTCGCAAATCCTCCAACCTGTTGAAGATGTTTGGCATCACCACTGTACCGCTCTGGTAGAGGCACTGGATGAAACCATACGTGAACTGCAAAACCTGATTCGCCTGGATGAGTATAACAGGCATGGCCACGAGGAGAACCACTTGAAGGATACGTTGGGGCCATTCGCCACCTCCAATCTGGATCTATCCTCCCTGTCCAAGGTGTTGGACAAGTCAGGAGCCACTCGCCGTATGCCCGAAGACCGGCTGAACCGGATCAATGGGCTCCTTGAGCGCTTGGAAGAGATTAAATCTCGTTGCTCAAGTAAATCCATGGATTTGCCGGTCTTGGATATCGGAGAGGATGAGAAGACAATTCACGTCACTGCGGAAACCCATCTCAACAAGTCAGCTGATGTTTTTGCAAATCTGCGAATGGCACAACTTGAGATTCGCTCAAAATACAGCCCTGCGGTACACGATAAAGTATTCGAGAGTTTCAATTGGCGGCTTCTGAGCCCACCTGAGTTGGCACTTTGCCCACCGGTGGTGATCATTGCACGCTTGACCGATGACAGTGGCGATACCTTGAGGAAAATCATGTCGCTTCTGGAAAGCCGGAAGCCTTTCAAGATTGCCGTCATGCGAACATCCTTGAGGAAGGCCTACTCACCGACAGCCGATCCAACAGTGCCGGCCACCATGGCAGTGGAGACACTTCCCCTGGCGATGCGGGGCGTCTATTTTCTCCAGTCCTCTATCGCGGATCCGAAGCTGAAAACCCGTCTTTTTGAAGCGCTGACATCTCCGCGCCCAACCCTGATTTCCCTGTTGGTAAAAAAGGAGAATGAAGACGATGAACAGTTTTTGGCTCGTGCGGATCGCGCAATGCGCTCAAGGGCATTCCCTTCGATTGTTTATAATCCAGATCTTGCCAAGGGTTTTGTAACTTGCTTCGATTTGTCCTCCAATCCCGTTCAGGAAGAAACCTATACTTTCGCCGACTATGCTGCCGGTGAGCCAGAATATGCGGATGAGTTCAGCGATCCTCCCGAAGGATTCTCGATGAGCAACCTGGTGCCTATTAACGAATTCCTTGAACTCGTCAGGCATCAACGTGTTGGCAAGCTCCCATGTGTGACCAGTCCAAACGTAGATGAACCCGTTGTAAAAGTGGTTTCTCAAGCGGTTGTTACACAGACTTCCGATCAGATGCATCTCTGGAAGACTCTGCAGGAAATTGCCGGCGAAAATAATCCATTTGTTATAAGCACCGCCGCCACCCTCCGCGAGGAGCATGGTGCCCAGCAAAAGGTGCTTTTGGAAAATATCCAGAAGGATATGGAAGAGACGCAACAGCATCGCGAACAGGTCGCGGTCGCTTCTGCGGTTCAGCACTTGGTGTCACAGTTGACAGGAGTCGATTCCACCGAAATCGATTTGCAGAATCTGGTGGCGATGGGCAGCAAATAGCGGCCTCCCAAATTCCATTGCCAAGCGGTTTGCAGATCGCAAAATCGCGGCACTTGTTCAGGGAAGAAACCTCTTCTTGGGCATGTAACTCAGGTTTATCCGAGAAATCGAACAGGCAACGGAGTTTCAGTAACGGTTACCCCGTTATGATGGACATTGAATGCACCTGCAGTTTCCCGGGAAGAAACAACTTCCTTCAATTCCCTTTCAACGAAGTGTGCGGCAGCACCATCGTCCAGGGCAATTCCCGCCGGCACGGCACCCTCTGTAATGAATCGGTGGTACGCCGGTTGCCGCTCGACTTCACCATCGTAATGCGGAGAACAACTGCCCTCCAATAATCCCATGCACTCGAGTGGATTCATTCCTCCATCGGAATCGGTTAATCCATATTCAAACCAGCAAATCGCCCCCGCGCTGACACCGCACAGAATCTTGCCCGCTTCCCATGCTTCCTTGAGAAGCTTGTCCATTTCACACTCTCTCCAGATGGCGAGCATGAACCGCGTATTTCCGCCTCCAACGTAAATGATATCGCTTTCACGAATAACACTGGCCAGATCAGCGGGTCTCCGAAACAGCGACAAATGGCTGGGCCGACAATTCAATTCATTGAACATGTTGTAGAATTGAACGATCCGTGCATCCGCGTCACCACATGCAGTCGGGAGAAAACATACTCTTGGATTTTCCCCGGGAAATGCATCAAGGACATATTTGTCTAGAAGCGGATTATCGGGTTCCATGAAGAACCCTCCTCCGCCCATGGCGATAATCTGGCGTTTCATATCAAGCTGCTCCAAAGTCCTGTTCGTGCATGGCTTCCATCAACTCCAGTGAAACCAGATCAATCGAACAACTGTTCGATGCACTTACAGGATCTTGTAACTCTTGATAATTCTTTGCCCCAGACAAGGCAAGTGAAACTCCGGGCTGATCAAGTATCCAGCGATAAGCTGCCTGGGGAAGTGTTGAAATCGTTCCTCCCATTATAATTTCAGCCAGCTTGTCAGCGTAGGAAATCCGTTCGCAGATCTCATCTCTGGAATACTTCGCATTCAGGCTCCCTTCAGGAAATACCGTTGTCGGAGTGATCGCCCCACTAAGGAAGCCATTAGCCAGGCACTCACGTGCAACGACTCCACAATCACAGGATACAGCTGTCTTGATCAATGGATTGGCTTCACGGTTGAAAGGACTCAACACAACCTGAATTACATCGATCCGTCTCTCACGCATCCATCGTGCCGACATTTCTGCCGTGTCCTGGTACATCGAAACGGAGTGGCCAATATACCGGATTTTTCCTTCATCCCGTAATTTTGCCAGTTCCTCCCACACATCTTCATGAATCTCCGATTCGGAAAATGGAGAATGGAAAAACAACAGATCAATTGATTCACGGTGCAATCGACGCAAACTTGCTTCACAGGACAATCTCGCCTCCTTGGCATAAAATCGCCCGGGCATGGCATTGCTTGATGTTCTGCCAAATTTTGTGGAAATCAAAACCTTGTCACGGTCACTCCCCAATCCCTTCCCAAGAATTGTTTCGGACCGTCCGTCCTCTTCGCTCGTTCCGTAAAGTGGTGCTGTATCGAAAAAATTAATACCATCAGCAATGGCACCCTTAATCAACCGATCAGGTGCGTCCTGCTCAACCTGCCCATATATGTTACTTCCCAGTGCCCATGTCCCAAGGCCGATTTCACTGACCTCCAATTCAGTTCGTCCAAGTTTGCGATATTTCATCGGTTCGACTTTCCTTCATTCCGAATTATCTGCATTCGATGCTTTGCTCTTTCCACGACAATCCCCAACTGCGATGCCCCACGTTCGGCAGATGCCTCTCGAGGATCTCCTCCTGTTACTCCATCCTCATCAAGAGTCAGAGGCCTGTTCGGCAACGCATCCAAATCCACCAAATCCGGT
>JAUVDD010000348.1 GCA_030595525.1 Puniceicoccales bacterium | reverse complement strand
AAGGGGCAGGCTAAACACATGGTTTGATTCCAAACTATAATTGAAGCGATTCCACGGTACTATGTTTGATAAATGAATGGGCCACGGTGCTTGTTTCGCAAATTGCGACGGTTAGCAGTAGAGCTTTGTTTAGCGGAATTTGAATTAGGTGTACAAATATATAGTATAAATATTACTTGATTCGCGAATAGTGCTGCCCTATTAGTTAACAATGAGTAGTATCCGGGGTAATATCGGGGTAAAGTACCTAATTTCTAAATTATTTCTGTTAGCCTTGAGTTGTAGTCATTTCATTCTGCATGCGGGGGAGTCAAAAGACTTGGAATCCATGTATTCGAAGACAGAAGAACTGAACCTTCGGGAATATATGCAGCGGGTTGTGGATTACAATGAATCCGTGCAGGGCAAATTACTTGGTTTTCATGCTGCCCGGCGCCAACGAATGGCGGAAATGGGGACATTTGAGCCCACACTTGTCACCGGTGCGAACTATGCGGACCGGCGCTGGCCCCAAGCATCGATAGAAGAAAGGACGCAAGGTTGGGCTAACGAAGCGCTGAACGCTGCCCTAAACGGTGAGGATCCCCCACCAACGGATTTATATCCCTACATTGGAGAGGAAAGAAATAGACGATACAGTACTGACATAGAAGTGATGACCCCGGTGGGGACGCGGGTGCGAATCGGAGCCAGGGCGGATGACATTAAAAGGAATTTTGCTCCATCTCCAGGCCATGACACTCGGTTTAGTGGATATAGTACATCCATTGGAATATCAGTAGAGCAGCCCTTGTTAAGGGGATTGGGATTTACCGCCAATCTGGCCTCGTTGAGGATGGCCGCAAGGCAATCGGAAATCGCCTTCCAGGATTTTCGGCGCGAGTTGATGAAGGTAGTATCGGCGGCTGAAATGGCCTACTGGGAACTTTTCTATGCCCAGGAGGAATTGAAACTTACCAAGGAATCGGTGGTAGTAGCAGAGACATTGTTAAACGACAGCCAAGCCAGTTTTGATGCTGGTCGTGGTTCCAAACTGGATGTGCTTGAAGCAGAGGCAGGATTAGCTATCCGACGATCCCGGGAAAGTGACGCATTTTTGAAAAGCATAGAGGCGATGAACCAGATGGCGTCCTTTTTCGGAGGTGTTCCTCGAATCAATTTCACCGGCTACATCGCAATTGATTCGCCCGTATCGGAGCAGGTTGAGATGTCTTATGAATCCGGCATCAATATGGCCATGCGAATGAATCCGGATCTGCAACGAGCTAGCCTGTTAAAGAAGCAGGAGGAGATCAAGTTCAGGTATTCTAAAAACCAGCGTCTTCCTGAATTGAGCCTGACAGCGGGAGTGGATCTGGCAGGACATGGACTCGACTGGAGTTCGGCGAATCAGGATATTGAAAAAGTCGGTTTTCCCGCCTGGGCTGCGGGGGTTGTCCTGAAGGTACCAATTTGGGGAGATGTCCGGAAACGAAATGAGATGTGGGCTGCAAAATTGCGTTACATGGAGGCTGAAAGGACTGAATCCAATATGCTGACGCAACTGCGTGTGGGACGGGATACTTCAGAAAAACGGGTAGATGCCAATTACACGACAGCCCGCAGTTTGGAACGGGTAGTGGAATTCCGGGAAGATCTCCTGGATACCCGTATGCAAAGCCGGGATGTGGGGAGAATGGATGCCAGGAGTGTACTGGAGGCAGAACAAGATCTATTTGTAGCAAAGCTGGAGCAGCTTCGGAGTGAAGTGGAATGCCAAAGATCACTGCTTGAGTTGCAATTGATATCAGGCAGTTTGCTCCAGACCCGAAACCTTGAAATTACTTTTGGAGCACTGGATCAAAGCTCTTCTGACTGGGTGCGTGAAAATGAAAGAAAAACTCCGGGAATGGAATACCGGGTGGCTAAAATAACGCATTTACCTGCTGGTGAGCCTGTGGAATTTGGTGGGGATCCAGCTGGTTCTCCGTGGTTGGGTTTTAGTTGGGGTAAGGACAACGATCGTGAATATTCAAGTACATCATATGATAAAGAAATTAACAAGAAATCAGAAGAAAAACAGACTTGGTTTTTTCCTCGTCGCATTAGTAGGCGGAATAAGCCCTGATGCCGTAGCAGATGTTGTCCGTTGCCTCACTGAGCCGGTTGACGACGTCAAAATGAGCTCCATTGTTCAGGGGACTATCGCTGAGGTACACTTTGAGGAAGGGGATTTTATTGAGAAAGACGCTGTGATTCTGGAAATGGAGTCACGTTCCGAAGAACTGGATGTCCAGAGAACAGAAGTTGTCGTGGATAACCTCAAGATGACTCTTGAGCGGTCTGAGAAACTTTTGAAGAACACAAGTTCCATTTCCATGGAGGAAGTGGATACGGCCCGTAGTGAATACAAGATGTCCTTATTGGAACTGGAATTGGCAAAGGATGCCTTGCTCAATAAGCGTGTAGTAGCGCCTTTTTCGGGTATCATTACCGATCTTCCACTGGAAGTGGGTGAATATTGTGAACCACCGCAAATCCTTCTCAGAATGGTGGATATTCGTGAATTTTACTGTATTGCAAACATTGATCCTGCTGTTGCCGGGAAATTAAATCTTGGGAATCCGGTTGAATTCGTTTCCGAGCGCGAAAATAATCCCAACAAGCAAAAGGGAAAAATCGTTTTCATATCGCCAGTGGTGGATTCCGCAAGTGGCTTGCTTCGTATAAAGGCACTGTTTTCAAATCCAGATGGAATGGTGCGTCCTGGTGAAGGGGGTTATCTAGAGTTAGGTGACGAATCATGAGTACCCATGAAGATTTCGACAAAACGCACGGATTCCGTGAAGCGTTGAAACAGTTGGCGGAGCTTCGGCATTTCAAGGGTGCTCCGGCCGCGTTTTGGCAATCCTACCTGGATGCGCTGGTGGCGATTGGAACTGCGCGGTTTGGATTAATTGTCCG
>JAUVDD010000254.1 GCA_030595525.1 Puniceicoccales bacterium | reverse complement strand
CCGGATTATCGTAATAACTGATACCGGGAAGAAAGGGCCTGGTCTCCGTTGCCTGCCACTGCTGCCGGATACTCAGAGTGACTTTGTTCAGCGGTTTTTCCCCGGTCCATTCCCAGCGGCGTTTGAGTTCTCTTAATCCATCGGGCCGAGTTCGTTCCGCATCGCGCAAAACTAAAACACCTTTTGGCAAGGAGACTTCTCCATGGTAAATGATCCAATCTCCAACCTGTTCCGTTTTAACTGGATTGGTATGCACCCAGCCTGAGGGCCACTCCTTGTCCCATTCCATTGCCACCGACCACCGACCCTCGGGCGGCAATTGCAATGTGGCCATGACGATTAAGCTGGTTGAAATGAGGATAAACAGTGCAGAAATAATTTGTCGCATAGGTATAGGAATCATGGGGTTTAGTACCGGATTTGATCAGCATTTCCATTTTCTGGCGAAGAAGAAAATAAATTACTGTAATGTTTTTCGGGACTTTTCCGAAACAGCCCTATAATGTATCTATTAAAGGAAATATTTAATCCAGAATCACTATGAAAAAATCCCTTATTACTGCTAGTTTAACCCTGATCAGCGCAATTACCCTTCTGGGTAGTCCAGATTCCACAAAGATGGCTTATGGAAATACTCCCGATGGTACGGCTGTAAGTGAATATTCGCTCTCCAACGACAATGGAATGGTTGTGAAGGTCATTGATTATGGAGCCATTGTGACGGAGGTATGGGCATTCGATCGGGATGGAAGAATGGCTGATATCGTGCTCGGATACGATAAATTAGAGGATTACATTGCAGTGACTCCCTATTTTGGGGCAATAGTCGGCCGCTACGGAAACCGGATTGCTAAAGGTGTATTCGAAATTGATGGTGAATCCTATACCCTTGCGGTGAATAATGACGAAAATCACCTCCACGGCGGCCTCATCGGATTCGACAAGGTTGTCTGGAAATCAGAGGCCTACAGCAATAAGAAGGCAGCTGGTGTGAAACTGAGTTACCTGAGCAAGGATGGCGAAGAGGGTTACCCGGGAAATCTTAAAGTGGTTGTTGTTTATGAGCTCAACAACGACAACGACCTAGTAGTGAAATATGAGGCTACCACCGATAAGCCAACGGTCGTGAACCTTACCCATCACGGTTACTGGAATCTCGGCGGACAAGGAAGAGGCAGCATTCTCAACCATGAGTTGACCTTGAATGCACCGTATTTTACGCCCGTAGACAGCGGCCTCATTACAACCGGCGAAATTATCGCGGTCGCTGGCACTCCTATGGACTTTACTCGCCCGAAACGCATCGGTTCACGGATTGATGCAGATTGTGAGCAGCTGACTTTTGGTGGTGGGTATGATCACAACTGGGTTCTCGATAAGACCGGTGGTGGTTTGACCTTCGCTGCACGCCTTTATGATCCAAACTCGGGTCGCCAAATGGAAATTTATACTGAAGAACCCGGTATTCAGTTCTATTCCGGAAACTTCCTTGACGGTTCTATCGTTGGGAAAAGCGATGCCACTTATCAATATCGCTACGGCATGTGCCTGGAAACTCAGCATTTTCCGGATTCTCCCAACAAGGGACATTTCCCGACTACCCGACTCAATCCCGGAGAGGTTTATAAAACCAAGACCGTTCACCGGTTCTCCACCCAGTAGGGGTTTGTCGGTCGATCCATTTATACAGTGTAAAGCCTGATCCTCCCCACATTACTGTAATGTTGGGAAAGGCTTTCGAATAATATATTGGAAAACAAGGTAGAAGTTATGAAAGCGACGATAGGATTGGATTACGGAACAAACTCTGTGCGATCCCTGGTGGTCTGTTGTGAGACGGGAAATGAACTGGGCACCGCCACATTGGAGTATCCGAGTGGTCACCAGGGAGTGATTATAGACGCGCAGGACGCGAACCTTGCGCGCCAGCATCCGGGGGATTATCTAGTCGGGATTGAAACAACAGTAATTGCAGCCTTGCAGGAAGCACAGGCAAACCATCCGGAATTTTCCCCGGAACAAGTTGTAGGAATCGGAGTGGACACGACCGGATCCAGCCCAATTCCGGTGGACGCGGAAAACCGGGCCCTGGCGATGATGCCGGAGTGGACCGACAATCCGAACGCGCAGTGCTGGTTGTGGAAGGACCACACCTCCATCAGTGAAGCCCTGACCATAACAGAAACAGCACGCGAACACCGGCCTGAATACGTGGCCAAATGTGGAAATACTTATTCCTCGGAATGGTTCTGGAGCAAGATCTGGCATTGTTTGAATGTGGATGAGGCAGTTTTTGACGCAGCCTACAGCTGGGTGGAGCTCGCCGACTGGGTGCCGGCACAACTGGCGGGGATCAGCGATCCCGTGCAGATCAAGCGGGGCGTCTGCATGGCGGGCCACAAAGCGCTTTATGCGGATGATTGGAAGGGACTACCCGATAAGGAATTCCTTTCGATGTTGAATCCAAAACTGGCTGATTTGCGCGATCGACTATATGAGAAGGCCTACGATGCATCCAATTCCGCCGGCAACCTGTGTACAGCATGGGCTGAAAAGCTTGGCCTGACTGCCGGGATTCCACTCGCCATCGGTGAGATGGATGTGCACTACGGAGCGATCGGCTGTGGCATTGATGAAGGAACGCTGGTCAAGGTGATTGGAACATCCACCTGTGACTGCGGGGTCGTCCACGCGGATAAGGAAATAGCCGACATTCCAGGAATCTGTGGAATCGTCAAGGGAGCGATCCTTCCGGGCTACTACGGAGTCGAGGCCGGGCAAAGTGCTGTCGGTGATATCTTTAAATGGTGGGTGGAAGTTGTCTGTAAAAGTGATTCTAGTCTGCACGCCAAGCTGGAAGCTGAAGTGGCATCCATGAAACCAGGGGAGTCCGGGTTGCTGGCATTGGACTGGAACAATGGTAACAGGACAATACTGGTGGATCCACTGCTGACCGGATTGCTAATGGGCCAAACCCTGCATACGACCAGAGCGGAGATACATCGGGCTTTGGTCGAGGCAACTGCCTTCGGGGCACGGGCAATCGTCGAACGTATTGCCGAGTACGGTGTGCCCATCAACCAGATTGTCTGTGCAGGTGGTATTGCGGAAAAGAGCTCTTTGTTGATGCAAATTTACGCAGACGTGACCGGTCGTGAAATGCGAGTGGCTTCATCCTCTCAAACGTGTGCATTGGGGGCCGCTGTCGGGGCAGCTGTTGTTGCCGGGATTTATCCCGATTACAAATCCGCCACAGACGTAATGACTTCGTTGAAGGATATTGTCTATAAACCGAATCCAGAGGCGCATGAAGTATACACACGTTTGTTCAAGCTGTATGTCCAACTGCAGGACGCCTTTGGTGGCGTGACGGATTCAGCGGCGCTTGGCAATGTCATGAAGGATTTGCTGGAGATCAAAAACGAGGCCCGTAAGACCGGTTAAAGTTTATTTTAAAGGGTAGTTAAAAAATGAATATGAAAGACAAGAAAGTTGGGTTTGTAACCGGTAGTCAGAATTTGTACGGTGAAAAAGCGCTGAAGCAAGTCAGTGAAAACAGCCGGGTGATT
>JAUVDD010000141.1 GCA_030595525.1 Puniceicoccales bacterium | reverse complement strand
GCCCGGCGTGACTGGCACGCTCTCGGCTATGGCAATGGCGCGTAGGTTGGACTACAATACTTCGCGACCCACGTCATCAGCTAAAATAAATACAATATTTGGCAGCTTATTTGCCTTAGAACTATTTGTAATCGGTACTGTTGCCAGGGTCGAGGCTGCTCCAGTGAAAAGGGTAACTACCAGTAAAAATAGAAAAAACCTATTCAAAACAAATTTGGTTTGATCCTCTTCCATGGAAGGTTGAGACAATCTTGATCCTTTTTTGGATTCAAGCAGTATTTCTTTGACCTTACGAACTCCAATAATTTCCTTAATCCTTAATCCGGATATTTTTGATGAGAAGACTGTTCTATATTTGTATTACATTGGCAATATGTGCCTTTTGGGCTGAAGCATTTTCAGCTAACAGGCCGAATGTGATTTTGCTTATGGCGGATGATATGGGAGCGGAAGCATTGGGTTGCTATAACAACATTATGTGTAATACCCCCAATATGGATCGTTTGGCAAAAGAGGGAATGGTATTTGAAAATGCCTATACTTCACCGCTTTGCACACCTACACGGGTAATGTTGATGACGGGCCGTTATCCACAGAAAACAGGATTCCGCCAATTGGTTTCCAAGGAGCTGGATGTACGGATGCCGAAAGATTTTGTGACTTTCGGGAACTATTTTAAGAGCGTTGGTTATGCCACTGCAATTGCCGGGAAATGGCAGCTTGGATATTTCGACAGCTATCCTGATATGCTATCAGAGTTTGGATTCGATGATTATGCGATGTGGGTCTGGCGTTGGCACCAAAAGAAATATTCCCGCTATTACGAGCCAGGGCTATGGATGGACGGTGAATTCACTCTCGCAAAACCCGAGGATTACGGTCCGGATTTTTACAGTGCTCGAATGCTCGAATTTATTGATAAGAATAAGAAGAAGCCCTTCTTTATTTATTATCCAATGGCGCTTACCCACGATCCGTTTGAAATGCCCCCTGACTGTGAGGCCGAAGCTACTAAATTCCTCAAAGGTAACGAAGACGAAAAGAATAAGAATTTTGCCGGGATGGTTTATTATACCGATAAAATTGTTGGACAGTTAATGGACAAGCTTGAAGAGCATGGACTGGCAGACAACACACTGATCATTTTTACTGGGGACAACGGGACAAAAGGGAGTATTACAAATCGTTTGAAAACGGTTGAAATACAGGGTGGAAAATCACAGATGACAGAGAGTGGGGCGCGTGTTCCATTTATCGTGCGCTGGCCGGCAAAAGTAGAAGCCGGCGTTCGGTCGGATAAAATTATTGGACTGGTCGATGTTGTCCCCACACTCAATTCAATCATTGGTGTTGAAAATGATGAATTGGTAGACGGTCTGGATTTATCACACTACTTCTTCGGAACCGATGGCAAGGACCGCGACCATATTTTCATTTGTCTGGCAGGGAAATATTTTGTTCGCGATCACAGATTCCGTTTAGACCAGGACGGGCGATTTTATGATGCCAGTAACGAGTCGGATGTTACCCGGTATAGTGAAAAAGAAACTACAGATTTCCCGGAGAGAAAGCAGCGTCTTCAGGATATAATGGATACATACGAAATGGATAAATACCCATTTAGTCGGAAAACTGACAAAGCCGGTTTTCCCGAAATTCGCTTTATTCCAGAATGGAAAATAGAAGTAGACCTTAAAAAAGAAAAACGCGACGAACGTCGGGCTAAGGCGGCACTCGAAAACCAGAATTGATAAGGATTTTTCGGTGATCGGTCCGGATGAGTGATGAATTTAGAGGAAAAGAAAGTAATGAGGAAAAGAATGCTAGGTGTGCATACTGCATGGGTGATGTTGCTATGCGGGATGGTTGGCCTTTCGGCAGCAGAGTCGAGCGCTGTGGACTATACGGCGTTGATCGGCGAGGTAGAACTCGCAGGGGTTGATGCAGGTGCTGAACGCTTTTCATTCGCGCTGGTAGCTGATCCGCAGGTTGGAGACGGTCGGGAGAATACTAGCAATCCGGTGGAGCGGCAGTCCAATATAAATATGGATCAAACGGTTCAGGAATTGAATGTGCGCGACGACATTTCTTTTGTGGTTTGGAACGGCGATATGGTTGGTTCGGTGAGTAAACCGAATCATGTGGAGAACTTTTTAACCCGCCTGAAGCCGTTGAAGCATCCGTCAGTGCTGGTGCACGGCAATCATGAGAAACGCTATCCCTATAAGGAGTTTATTGAGTTGCAGCGGGAGGTCAGCGGGCTCGACAAGGTGGCGTTTTCCTGGGATGTCGGCGCGTGGCATTTCGTGACGATTCCCTGCAACTGGGTAGAAGACAGCCTGTTTCAGGAAATGCTGTATGCCTGGCTGGACCAGGATCTGGCAGCCAACCGCGACCGACCGGTCATGATCTTTGTTCACGAGCATCTGCTTCCGCAGGGGCTGACGCAACTGCAGGGCTACACCTATTCAAAGAAAACCCAGCTTGAACTGCTCGATCTGTTCAGTCGCTACGGCAATGTGAAATATACGATCTTCGGTCACGTTCACAATGGTATCAAAACTGCACAGAAGCTGGCCTGGGAATATAGGGGGATCCGTTTCCTGACGGCTCCGACCGGCTGCCCGCCGCGTAATTTCGGGGAAGAGTATCCACAGTTTTCCTCAGGGATGGCCGATGAAAGCGGGGCGCTCGGCGGAGGTTATTATCTGGTGATTGATATCGACGGGGATCGGGCAACGATTAAAGGCCGTGTTGTAGATGTGGATGCGGAACATGTGTTTAAGGACGACGCCTATGTGAAGTACACCGGCCAGGATCCTCTGTTCCATAAAACCATTACGGACTACCCGGCGAACGACAGTCTGCTCAATGGAGATTTCGAGAATGGTCTGGAAAACTGGACGGAAGTCTGGCGCTACAAGAGTGATTTCGATCCCGGATTTGTTGTGGAATCCGTTGCGGGAGGCGGATTAAACGGGTCGAAAGGTGCCCGCGTGCTGGTGAAGGAAAAAGGGCAGACCTGGTCGCGCGATACCATCCATGAGCTCTACCAGTGGAGCAGGGTTGATCCCGAAAAGTTTCCTGTTCTTGGAATGCACTATCGTCTGCCGGAGCTTCCAACAGAGGGAGGTGGGTACATTCGCTTCAATCTGTTCAGCGAGGGACAGCATGTGATGCTGATATTGCTGAACTGGCGCACTACTGACACAGAGGACAGTTTGCGTATGGCCACCCACTCCGTCTGGATGGCGACCGGCGAGAAATACGGCGGCGGGAACACCGGCAAGCTGAAGCGGATGGGTAGATCGAAGCAGGCTCTTTTTGTGAAGCTCCCGGTGCAGCCTGACGAATGGCAGGAAGTACTAATGGATCTGCCGAAGCTCTATAACCAGGCCGCCGGCGAGCCTGGACGGTTTGAATCTTTAAAAATTGATCATGTGCTGACTGGGCTTGGTGTCTGGTGCAAAAGTTTCAAAGGGTCGGTTAGCCAGGCGGTGTTCGATGATATTACTTTCCGCGATGAGGTGCCGGGTGCGGCCTCACTGAGGATTAATGGAGTGGGGCAGCCGGTATCGGCGGCGTTGTTTCAAACAGACTTTAATTAACAGGGTGGACAGGTCGGAGACGATGATTCGTTTTGATAGTGTTGCCGATTCGCGGAGCATTAATCGCCAGTGGTACAGGTCCTACTTGTTATATTGTTCGAGATAAAATTTATGAAACATAACTTACTCCTCTTGATAATTTTCTTTAGCGTGCTTCCACTTGCTGGCGAGCCCGGAGCAAAACCTCCCAACATCGTTATTATTATGGCTGATGACATGGGCTGGAATGCTCTTGGCTGCTATGGATCGGAACTCGCTCTGACCCCTCATCTTGACCAGCTCGCCGAAGAAGGAATGCGGTTCACTAATGCCTATGCTTTGTCACAATGTCTCCCCACAAGGGCTGCCATTTTCTCTGGTCAGTATGGTGCACGAACAGGATTGACATCAGTCGAGACGAGTTCACCTGGTTACGCACCAATGATCTCCCCGGGGCGTCCAGAGGCACTTGATCCTGAAGTTTACACCCTATTCGAAATGCTGTGGGACGCCGGTTACAAAACAGGTATGAGTGGAAAGGTGCACATTGGAGGACCTGTTTCGACTGATTCCGGTTTGAGAAATCGTGGAATTGAGTACTTTCATGACTATGGTCTGCAATGGATCGGGACGGGTATGCCGAATCAAAATGATAAGAAGGTCAGCGCCATTACGGACGACATGATTAAGTTCATTGAAGAGAATCGTGAAGAAACTTTTGTAGCATACATTGCTCATCATTCTCCGCACACACCCTTTGATGTTCCGCCATCCAGTGTTCAACGTGCAGTTGATCGCGGTTTCAAGCGAAGCAGCAGTCGTCAGGGTGCCTTCTCAGAACGGGTTTCTGCAGACATTATTGCCATGATCGAATATCTGGATAGTTCGGTGGGACGGATCCTCGACAAGTTGGATGAATTGAACATCGCTGATAATACTCTCGTTCTCTTTCTATCAGACAACGGTGGCCTTTCCCGAGTCTGGAAAAATGATCCGCTACGCGGTGGCAAAGGGCAACTCTATGAGGGGGGAGTAAGGGTACCATTCATTATGCGATGGCCGGGGCAGGTGGAAGCTGGTAGCACATGCAATACTCCAGTCCACGTTGTTGACCTGTTTCCTACATTCATGGAAATAACCGGAGGCAGATCTCAGGAAGAGCAGGTCCTTGATGGGGTCAGTCTTATGCCACTGCTTAAACAAACAGGCACTCTTTCACGTGATGCCATTTTCTCTCATCATCCGGAGTATGTGGTTGCTTACGCCAAGACACCTTGTTCCATGATTCGGAAGGGTGATTATAAACTCATCCACTACTTTGGAGACTTCCTTGATCCTACTGGTTGTGTACCCAAGCCGGGCGCGCTGTCAGGAAAATTCATCCTCGGCAGCAGAACGGAGCTATATAATCTCAAACAAGATCCAAGTGAGGAACAAAACCTCATAAATGACATGCCTGAGAAGGCGGAAGAGCTTATGACTGATCTCAAATCATGGTGGTCGTCAACCGGAGCAAGGATGCCTAAGTCAAATCCAACGATGGATCGCAGTAAATGGATCTGGAATAAGACTGACGAGAAAGATTAAACAAGACTCGAACCTGTAGTG
>JAUVDD010000159.1 GCA_030595525.1 Puniceicoccales bacterium | reverse complement strand
CTATCATACTTTTTCAGAAGAACGTATAGAGCTATCAATTGGCTGATCAGGAGAGGCAGGAAGGAAAGAAAAACCCGGGCACCACGGCCAAGAGTTTCCCAATTGTAAGCCACCAGCAGAATGACTCCACCGCCAATCAGTGCAGATCCCAGTACTGCAATAATCGCAAAGATGCGTCTTTGGATCACATCAGGACTCAACTCATCGGCATACTTTTCCCGAATGCTATCGGCACCCTGCGTTGAAACCCAGCCCATCGCTTCCCATTCAGGAATTTGGGTGAGTAACCATTTTATTGATGATCGTCGCGAAGACATTTGTGTGGGCTGATTCAACCAGCTCACGTGCCTCCTGTCAATCTGCGAGCGCTTTCCAGATTCGTATTACCGGATCGATCACCTGCTCCAGTTGTCCCAGCGGAACCTGATTTGGGCCATCAGAAATTGCGTTATCCGGATCAGGATGAGTCTCGATAAAAAGGCCATCCGCACCGGCCGCCACTGCAGCACGAGCTAGGGGAGGAACAAATTCTCTTTTTCCTGAAGTTGTACCCTTCCCCGCTCCCGGCATTTGCACACTATGCGTGGCATCGAAAATTGTCGGATGTCCATAGGCTTTCATGAGCGGGAAATTGCGCATATCCACCACCAGATTCTGGTACCCAAAGGTAGTCCCACGCTCGGTCAGCCAAATTTCCGTTGCATCGGATCCCTCCAGTTTATCAACCACATACTGCATCTCCGCTGGACTGAGGAATTGGCCTTTTTTGACATTAACGACCTTTCCAGTCTGTGCAGCGGCTACCAACAGGTCTGTCTGACGACATAAAAATGCCGGGATTTGCAAAACGTCGACGACCTTGGATGCAGCACCGGCCTGTTCCTCTGTATGGATATCGGTAACGACAGGAAATCCGTAGGATTCCTTGATACTTGCCAGCATCTCCAATCCCTTTTCCAGACCCGGCCCACGCGGTGAGTTGAGAGATGTGCGGTTGGCCTTGTCGAAGGATCCCTTGAAGATGATCTGCAAATCTTTCCGGGCATCCCTTATGCGTGCCAGCTCCTCTGCTACGGCCACACACACTTCCATCGATTCCAGCGCACAGGGCCCTGCGATCAGGAGGAATTTGTTGGTGTCAAATAACGGCATGACTACTTGTTCCTACGGGAAAGTGAAGCTTCAATGAAGCTGGCAAAAAGTGGATGCGATTTGCGGGGTTTGCTTTTGAATTCTGGATGGAACTGAACCCCAACAAACCACGGATGACTTGGGTTCTCAACTATCTCAACGAGATGGCGATCAGGATTAACTCCCGCCACGACCATGCCCGCCGATTCCAGCTTCTCCTGGAAGTCATTATTGAATTCGTAGCGGTGACGATGGCGTTCGCTAATCAACTCTTCGCCATAAGCCTTGAAGCTGACTGTCCCATCCTTCAACTTGCATGGATAGGCCCCCAGCCGCATTGTCGCACCCATGTCCGTCACGTCTTTCTGCTCGGGCATCAAGTCAATCACCGGGTAAGCTGTGTTCTCATCAAATTCACCACTATGAGCGCCTTCCAGCTTGGCCACGTTACGGGCAAACTCAATCACGGCGACCTGCATTCCGAGGCAAAGCCCAAAATACGGAATGCCGTTCTCCCGGGCAATGCGGACAGCTTCTATTTTACCCTCGATCCCGCGGGAACCAAATCCCCCGGGAACCAGGATGCCATCAGCTGATTTCAAGGCTTCGTAATTCTTGGATTCCTCGAGCTTATCAGAATCGATGCGATGAATCTCAACAGCACAGTCATTGGCAATTCCACCATGTACCAGACTCTCATAGACGCTCTTGTAGGCATCCTGAAGTTCAATGTACTTGCCTACCACGGCAATTTCCACCCGGTGCTTTGGGAAACGAAGGATGCGTACCACTTTGTCCCAGCCGTTCTCCAACTGCGGAAGGTGGTCCAGATTAAAATGTTTCAAGACCAGCTGATCGACACCTTCATTCTCCAGCATCAAAGGCACTTCATAAATGGAGGTCTCAACGTCCTTTTCCTCAAT
Source organism: Puniceicoccales bacterium (assembly GCA_030595525.1). Lineage (GTDB taxonomy): Bacteria > Verrucomicrobiota > Verrucomicrobiia > Opitutales > Oceanipulchritudinaceae > Oceanipulchritudo. The sequence continues at coordinate 2,705 of JAUVDD010000159.1, read as the reverse complement.
CACCGCATTGACCGGTACATTACAGAACATGCTCAACTTTTGTCGCAGCTCGCGGGCCATGGTCTTTTCTGTCCGGCAAACCAGAATATCAGGCTGGATGCCGATTTCGCGCAAGCGGGCCACGCTCTGCTGGGTAGGTTTGGTTTTGAGCTCCCCTGCTGCCGTGAGGTACGGAATCAGCGTCACGTGCAGGAACAACACAATGTCCCGGCCACGATCGAGACTGAACTGACGCATCGCTTCCAGGAACGGAAGGCCTTCGATATCCCCCACGGTTCCGCCAATTTCAGTGATGATAATATCTTCATCGGTCGCATTGGCTTCAAAGCGTGACTGGATCTCGTTGGTAACATGGGGAATCACCTGGATGGTTTGTCCAAGAAAGTCGCCTCGGCGTTCCCGCTTCAGGATATGTTCGTAGATCTGTCCTGAGGTCAGATTGTTGTCGTAGCTGAGGTTGCCACTGGTGAACCGTTCATAGTGACCCAGATCCAGGTCCGTTTCCGATCCGTCATCGAGGACGTAAACTTCCCCGTGCTGGAAGGGGTTCATCGTTCCCGGATCAACATTCAAGTAGGGATCGAACTTCTGCAGCTTGATCTTCAACCCACGTTGTTCGAGCAGCGCGCCCAGCGCCGCTGCGGTCAGTCCTTTTCCAAGGGATGAAACTACGCCCCCTGTTACAAATATGTGTTTGATGCTCTTTTTTTCAGCCATAAATCGACTCCGTTGCGGTTGGAGACATTGCCCGCCAACGGGAGTCCAGCAGAAACCGTCAGGGCATATGTTGGCAACCACAAAGAGAAGATTCTTCAATCATTCCGGCAGGAGTCTAAAATGCAAAAGACCATCCACCCGGTCCAATGGATGGAATTGCAGCAAAAATACAGATAGAGAAAGATTTCCACATGTAATGGAGGCTAGTGATCCCGGGAAGGTGCGCCGCGCTAAAGGAGCGATCCTGATTTTTACAACTCCCTGACAATTAATGTCTCGCAACCATTGAGTATAGATATTTTCTACCAATACTATGAACATCTGTTGTATAGGAGCTGGTTACGTCGGTGGACCAACCATGGCCAAGATCGCACAGAAGTGCGAGGACATACAGGTAACGGTCGTCGATATCAATGCCGCGAGGATTGCAGCCTGGGAATCGGAGAAGCTTCCGGTCTATGAACCCGGCTTGCTGGAAACCGTCAAGGAAGCCCGGGGCCGCAACTTGTTCTTCTCGACGGATGTGGATAGCGCCATTGATGGGGCAGATATAATTTTCATTTCTGTCAATACGCCTACCAAAACATATGGAATCGGTGCCGGAAAGGCTTCCGATTTAAAGTATGTTGAGAAATGCGCACGGCAAATCGCCAAGGTTGCCAAAACGGATAAGATCATTGTGGAAAAATCCACCTTGCCGGTACGCACAGCTGAATCTGTTAAACGAATTCTGGATGCCTATGGCAACGGTCGCACATTCCAGGTTCTCTCCAATCCGGAATTTCTTGCTGAAGGAACCGCCATGGCGGATTTGGACAATCCCGATCGCGTCCTTATTGGGGGAGAGAAGGACGAGGCCAGTCAAAAGGCCGTTCAAACGCTCGTTGATGTTTACGCACGATGGGTTCCGAAGGAGAAGATTATTACCACGAATCTTTGGAGCTCGGAGCTGTCCAAATTAACGGCCAACGCCTTCCTTGCCCAGCGGATCAGCTCGATTAATTCAATTTCCGCTCTTTGTGAGGCGACTGGTGCCGATGTGGACGAGGTCGCTTATGCCATCGGTCTGGATTCCCGAATCGGATCGAAATTCCTGAAATCCAGCGTGGGATTTGGTGGCTCCTGTTTCCAGAAGGACATTTTGAATTTGGTATATTTGTGCAGCCACTTCGGATTGACCGAAGTAGCCGCCTACTGGGAGTCGGTTGTTACAATGAATGACTTCCAGAAGCGTCGCCTGAGCAAGAGAATCGTCAGTGCCCTGTTTAACACGGTGTCCGACAAGCGCATCGCAGTTTTCGGATTTGCCTTTAAAAAAGACACCAATGATACCCGTGAATCCGCAGCGATCCATGTTTGTAAGGATCTGCTGGAAGAAGGTGCCAGACTGGCGATTTACGACCCAAAAGTGGACCCTCTACAGATTTACCAGGACCTTGGGCTGGAGCTGAATTCTGAGCAAATAACAATTTGTACGGATCAATATGAAGCCGCCAGAGGTGCTCACGCGATTGCACTCCTGACCGAGTGGGATGCGTTTAGAACCGAGAATACGGACTATGCCCAAATCTGTACGGAGATGGAAAAGCCCGCCTTCTTCTTCGATGGTCGCAACCTTACCAATTTAGATGAAATGCGTGCCATCGGTTTTGAATCACACGGCATCGGCAAAGTGTAAGTAATTGTTTGTAAGGACGACAGGCATCTTGCCTGTCCGGTCGCACTCGCAAAGTTGGTAATCGACAGGCTGGAAGCCTGTCGTCCAAAAACACAATGTTCCTCAACCCCTGGCTTCTGCGAAAGGTGTGTGCTGGCGACGATATTGGCGTACGATTGGCAGGAAATCCCTTGGGTTTTCGCAACTGAACAACATCTCCCTCACCTCCTCATCTGCACACAACCGAGCTATCTCTCCCAACACCGCAAGGTGCATCTCGGGCTCACCTTCTGGACTGACCAACATGAAGACAAGTCGGACCGGATCCGAC
>JAUVDD010000062.1 GCA_030595525.1 Puniceicoccales bacterium | reverse complement strand
CTGCGGCACTGATTCTTAAACCTGAAGCGATCCTGTCTACATGGGCTGAATTATCCTCATTCAATAGCTTCCATATTCTCGCAAACGTCCCTTCCAATGTTGGTTCAGGACGAGGCCTTTTCTTATTCGAGCCATCACGATGCTCATTGGTTGCCTGTAGTAAACCCGGCAAATAATTCAGGTCCTGCAATATCTCTTCCACCGACGTCACCAACTGAGCCCCGTCACGAATCAATGCATGACAACCCATGGACTCCGGCGAATCAATCCGTCCGGGGATGACATAAACCGGCTTTCCTTGCTCTGATGCCATTCGGGCGGTGATCAGGCTTCCGCCAGTCACCCCGGATTCAATGACCAGGACGGCTTCACTCACCCCGGCCACGATTCGATTCCGTTGCGGAAAACTCCGTCGGTCGGCCCGTCGCCACAAGGGAAACTCACTCCAGACACCCGCGCTCTCATGTATCTGTTCCATTAATGCGCGGTTGTTCGCCGGGTAACAGCGGTTTAGGCCCCCTCCCATGACCGCCAAGGTCTTGTGACCCGAATCCAAGGTCGCCCGATGCGCTTCCGTGTCGATTCCCTCCGCCAGACCACTCACGATGCAATATCCACTGTGTCCCAACTCGCTGGCAAACTCCCTGGCAATTCTTCGTCCATAGGAACTGGGACGCCTCGTACCAACAATTGCCAGACTTCTTTCAGGAACACCCTGTCCCTTCCTGCAACGATACAAACCGACCGGACGGTCCCCGAAATGTCGCAATCTGTCAGGATAATCCGCATCTTCGTAAGTGACAAAATCGGCTTCCTGCTTTTCCAAGGCAGCCATCACTTTATCCGGATCAAAATAGGTGGGCCAATCCTCCAACTCACCAACGACACGATTGCTGCACCAAATTGACCGTTCTGAGGAAGTCATTTCCAGGAGATTCTCCACCGATCCATCCAGTGCCTTGTCCAGTCGACGGATGTTAACCGGCCCCAGGCCAGGCAATGCAGCCAGAATCATAAGGGAGGTACGCCGGTCATAAGTCATCCGGAGAATTCTAATCCCGAAAACACTTGTCTCAACAAGCCGCCAAAACACTCAATCCTAGGCACGTAAAGTACTGGACAAATACGGAAGGATGTCGGTGGTCCTAACCGCTGTCGCTCCACGATCCCGAGCCAGAGCATCCGCTGAGGCACCATGCCAGGAAACGGCTTGGATCGCTGCCGATAAAGGATCTTCTGGTGATTGAGCCAATAAAGTTGTCACTATCCCCGCCAGGATATCTCCGGATCCTCCGCGAGCCAGAACCGGACCACCCGTCGGAACATCTATGCACCGTTTGCCATCGGAAATCCTTGTAGGACTTCCTTTCAATACAGTGATTGCCCGATACTTCCTGCTGAACTCAATCAAATGCTCATTCCTTACATTCGCTGCCGCCACACCTGATAAACGGGCGAACTCTCCCAGGTGGGGAGTTAAAATAACGGGCCCAGCGGATGATGGCCGGTCAATTACGGATCCCACAATATCCAGTATCAAAGCGGAGGCATCCAATACCAGTGGCAAAGTGATTTCCCGGATGATCCGGTTAAGTGCAGCAACGGTGGTCCGGTCCAAAATCAGGCCTGGCCCAATCAACAGAGCATGGCATTTCTGGGCCTCTTTAACAACTATACGCGCGGCTTCCATTTCCAGTCCACCCTCGTTGGTAGCAGGTAATGCTCTCCACATGGCCTCGGGTGCGGCACCGGCATTTTGCGAAGCAACGTTCCCGGCAGTACAGGTCGTTACCAGTCCGGCTCCTGCATGCAATGAGCCCAATGTCGCCATGATCGCGGCACCCGGCATCTCATTCGATCCCGCCAGGATCAAACAGTGCCCGTAGGATCGTTTATCAGACTGGGATGAACGCAACTGATTCAATTGCATGTGTGAACGAGGTGAAGCAACTAGCTCCAGCCTCTCGGCACTCGACTGGTCCAGGAATGGGTCAATCTCAAGAAATCTCACCCGGCCAACCAGATTGGCGTTGTCTGGATTGAAACATGGCGCCTTGGCTACTCCCGGAATGTAGGTGAAATCCGCTACAAAACTATCAGGATCCTTATCAGCGCCGAGGCCGCTAGGAAGATCGATGGCTGCTTTCAGCAGAATATCAGTCCGGTTGTTCACGTGCTGAAGCAGTTCGGCGGCAGATTTCCTCAAGGGAGGTCGAAATCCATGTCCATACAGACCATCGAGGACGACATCGTATATAACTGGTTCCTGGGCAAGATATGCTTCCACATCCAGAATTTCCAAATCATCCCTGAGTTCGGTCCGCAACTTTACGAAAGCACCCGCAGCCAGCTTACTCAGGTTGCTCTCTTCTTCGGTCATCACAACCGTTACCTGCAAATCCTCCAATGCCTCCCTCATCAAGGAACAAGCAACAAAGGCGTCTCCGCTATTCAGTCCTTTACCTGCCAATACAAGAACCTGTGGAAATTCCGACCAATCCCGAATTTCCTGAAAGTCATTTAAAATGGCGATTCCGATAGCTTGTCCGGCATTGACCATCGCCTCAAGGGTCTGCAATTCATCTCCGCCAAGTACTTCGCTCTCGAAGACGCGAGCTTCATCAATCGTTAAGAGCGGGTATAATTGTGACATGGCGATTCGTTATAAAAATTCAAGCAACGATGACTGCGTAAGCCGTTCCATAGATCTCAGTGTGTGCCAATGAAACCAGGACATCCTTGCAGCCGAGCTGTTCCAACAGGGCCTGCCCTTTCTCATCCAGTCGTATGATCGGTTCTTCACGCTCGCCCTTGATTACCTCAATAGATTTCCACCCAAGAGATTTCCCGATGCCTGTCGTAAAGCATTTCGATACAGCCTCCTTGGCAGCAAATCGAGCGGCAAGATGCGGAATTGGGTTTTTCATCTTCATACAGTAAGCCTGTTCGCCTTCTGTATAAACACGTTTCAGAAAACGGTCCTTCTGACGCTCGAACACCTTTGCAATGCGTTCGCACTCGATCAGGTCGGTCCCAACCCCGCGAACGATGCCTCCTTCTGGAAGAACAATACTCATGCCGGCAACTCCTTGTTCATGCGGGATTTCATTTCCCTGACTGCCTCGCCGATTCCCGAAAACAGCGCTCGCGACAAAATACTGTGGCCGATATTCATCTCGTGAATCCCCGGTATGATACGAACCCGTTCGATGTTGGTGTAATTAATCCCGTGACCCATGTTTACAATCAATCCCATCTGTTGGCCGAGTTGTGTTGCCGCTTCAAGACGTACAGCCTCGGCTTCACCATCCGGTCCATAATAGGCATTGGCGAAGGATCCTGTATGCAGCTCAATGTAGGTAGCACCTGTTTGCCGGGAAGCTTCGACTTGTGGGCTATCCGGATCAATAAACAAACTCGTATTGATCCCCTTCTTTAAAAGAGTCTCAACGATCCCGGTAATCAAATCAACCTGTGACGCCACATCGAGTCCTCCCTCTGTGGTGACCTCTTCCCGCTTTTCAGGAACCAGGCACACGGTCGTTGGATTTACCTCCAACGCAAAAGCCAGCATGTTTTCGGTACAAGCCATCTCCAGGTTTAACGGGATCTGGATGGCATCCCGCAAGGCCAGGACATCACCGCGCTGAATGTGGCGGGCATCCTCTCGCGGATGCACAGTAATTCCGTCAGCACCAGCCCGCTCGGCCTCAACGGCCAATGCCACCGGATCCGGCTCCACCATTTCTCCACGCAAACGATCGTAGCCCTTGTAACGAACCTGTCGCATGGTTGCTGCGTGATCAATATTCACACCCAGTCGAATTTTACGCACCTCATTCATTATTCGAAAAAATAGAATACAGATCCTCTAAAAAAGCGAGTCCTGCCTGTTATTGATAGATTCCTTTGGCTGGCCGAAAACCTTCCCGAGAAATGAAGGTCGATGCTGAGGACAGGGCCCTCTTTCCCGCAAGGCCTCCAGATGCGCAGCCGTTCCATATCCTTTGTGCTGGCAGAATTTGTATGCCGGGTACTCCTGATCAAGCTCCGCCATGATCCCGTCCCGATACTCCTTGGCATGGATTCCCGCCAACGCAACGGCCAGGGACTTCTGATCTCCTTTAACAACTGCTTTGTGTTGAACAGGAAAGGTCCGGATCGGTTTGCCATCGATTAACACCGATGCCTTAACCACTTCCTTTTCATTTCCGTCCCAAAGAAAACCTTCATCGATCCGGGCGACCTTCTCTAAAGCCCTTCGCATGGCGAGGGAGTTGGCGTGATAAATGTTGAATTTCTCGATTTCTTCAATGGATGCGGTGCCGATTCCTATCCGTATCCAATCCTTTGAGACAGCGTATTGATACCTCTTCACAATAGCTGCCCGTTGAGCGGGTTTGAGTCGCTTGGAATCATCCACACCGCGACTGTTTCGTGCACACCAGGAAGTGTAATAAAATTCCTTTTTGCATCGAACCGCAGCAGCAACCACCGGTCCCGCCAAACAACCTCGACCGGCTTCGTCGATACCAATCAGGCAGGCAGCGTCACCTAATTCTCGTTTATCAAACCCAACCAGGCCAAACGGCATTATCTCTTATAAAAGGATGGTTTCTTCGGAACAGGCAGTCCCAGAATCTCGTAAGCGGTCTTGAAATGAACCTTCGCAAAGTCCTTCAATCGATGTGCCCCGAGTTTTGCCACCAGCTCTTCGCCCTGTTTCTTTACCTGGGCACTGGCACCCTTTTTGAGCTCTTCTCCGAACCCAACACTCAGCTTGCGCATTTGCCGGACAAATTCCGCCCGTGCACAAATGGATGCGGCAGCCACTACGGGATCCGCCTCCGCCTTGGTTTGCATCTTCAGATTAAAATCAACCCCATCCTTCTTCAACTGTTGTTGCGTCAACGGTGCCTTACTGAACTGGTCAAGCATGCCCCATTCCACCTGACGCTTTTCCAGGGCTGCCTCGACGGATTTCGCGTGAAACCAAGCCAGTAGTTTATTCAGGTTGGCATTGGGTTTACTCATCAGCTCGTTGTAGCGCTTCATTGTCGGGAAGGTTTTTCTCACGACTACACCTCTTGTCCGGAGAATGATCTGCTCAAGTCGAAGGATGCTGCCGTCGGTCAGGCTTTTGGAATCCTTCACACCTTCCTCCTGCCAGTGACGAACCATGTCACCATCGGCAATCACGCAACAGGAAACCAATGGACCAAACAGGTCGCCCTTACCGGCTTCATCCACTCCCGCATGGGCTTCAAACCACTCCGGATGGTGAATTTCATCATAGCCCAGCCGAGGTTGACCAGTGACTTCCGATTCAAGGATGTTCTGTACGAATGCTTCCATCCCCTTTCCCTGAATCACGACTTTCCCACTCTTATAGGCCACGATGTTGACCTGCTCGTACGGTGCCTTGAAAGCAAACAGGCTATGATCCACATGATAATAGCCGTACATCCGCTTGTCGCAGATAGATTGCAGCTTCTCCATCTGATCGGGCTCAAGCGAAATGGTATAAATGGTCTTTATCTTGGGTGCGTCGTCAGCGCTTTTTTTCTTTTTCATTAGGATTTTTATCGAATCTTAACCCAATCTAGGTTTTTCCCTTTGTCATGCGAGTGGATTTCTCAGTTTTTCGTCAAAGCCTGTTGGAGTGGTTCAAAAGGGAAAAACGATCCCTGCCATGGCGAACCCATCCGTCTTTGTACGGGACGGTGGTTTCCGAGTTCATGTTGCAGCAGACTCAAGTCGAAACCGTTCTGCCCTACTATGCCAACTGGTTGGTTACCTTTCCCGATTTTGAGTCCCTCGCCAAGGCTGGAGAAGCCGAAGTGGTGAAGAATTGGGAGGGCCTCGGTTACTATACAAGGGCGCGTAATCTTCACAAGCTGGCCAAATCCATTTGTGAATCGGGAACTCCCAAAACATTTGATGAATGGTTGAACCGTCCGGGAATTGGTCCCTATTCGGCAGCTGCCATTTCCAGTATTGCCCAAAATATTCCAGAACCGGTCATCGATGGGAATGTTATCCGGGTACTCTGTCGTATCAACAATGATAATCTTCCGATCCGTTCGTCCACCGATGGTCGAAAGCGTCTCCTGCCTTTGGCACGTGACCTCATCGATCCGGATCATCCGGGCGATTTTAATGAAGCCATCATGGAGCTAGGTGCTACCGTCTGTCGAAAGTCCCGTCCTTCCTGCTTGCTCTGCCCGGTCAAGGATCATTGCCAGGCGTCTGCATGCGGGAACGAATCCAGTATTCCAGTGATCGTCAGACGGGCCACAACGCGCACTTCCAGCAGTCGTCTTTGGCTGGTCCGGGATGACCAGATATTGCTTCATATTTATCCGGAAGATGCACCTCGTCTGGCAGGCCTTGCGGAGCTTCCACAAATTAATGTTCCAAAGGGAATTGCTCCCATCTTAAAACGTACTCGCGGAATCTCCACTGAGCTCATCACTGAATCCATTTTTCTGCTGGACTTAAATCATCCGGAAAGCATCCGATGCCAAGATCTTGATGACTCAAAATGGGTCCCAATTCACAGCCTTTCTACCATTTCGCTCTCGGGACCGCACAGGCGCTGGATTGAAGCACTTTTGCGAGAGAATCTCGATTCTAATATCAAGCCTCCCCGGGATTAGTCTACCTAATAAAGAACCCGATTAGGGCTAATTAAGGGGGTGGATTGAATTTTCTACTTTTCAGATCGCACGGAAGCTTCTTGTCTTCTTAAACACAAGATGTTGGGGACCGAGCAGGGAAGAACCCCAATATATTGTTAACTCTTTGCAAACTAACCTCTTATAAACTTTTCCTTCACTCATCTCCCATTACGCACACCTATCGATGAAATCCACCACCATTCTCACAGAAAAAACGACAAAGGACCTTTCAAAAACCGACAAGAAAGGCACCACTGTGCTATTAAAAGAGCATAGTTTTGCTCGTCCAGATTGCCATCCTCACGACGAAATCGAGTGGGAAAATCGTTCACCAAGCATTAAGGATGAAAACGGGAATGTCATCTTTGAGCAGGACAACATTGAAGTGCCGAAGGCTTTCTCCGAGTTGGCCGCTAAAATCCTTTCGTCAAAGTACTTTTACGGAGACGCAGATAAAGGATTTGATCCAGAAAATGGTGGTCGTGAATCATCCTTCCGTCAGGTGGTCGATCGTGTTGCAAAAACCCTGTCGAAATGGGGATTGGAAGACGGCTATTTTCAGACTGAAAAAGAATCCAAAATCTTTGAGGAAGACTTGACCTGGTTGCTCCTCAATCAGGCAGGTGCTTTCAATTCACCGGTTTGGTTTAATCTTGGGCTGTTCGAAGCTTATGGAGTCGGCAAAGACTCTGCAAAAGGCAACTACTTCTGGGACCAGCAAAAGGAACAGGTTGAACGGGCACCCAATCAATATCAGTACCCACAATGCTCTGCTTGTTTCATTCAGCATGTGGAAGATGACCTGGAATCGATCATGAGCCTGGCCAAGTCCGAGGCCATGTTGTTCAAGTTCGGCAGTGGTAGCGGAACCGACCTTTCTTCCATTCGTTCTTCCCGTGAAAAATTGTCCGGTGGAGGCCGTCCGAGCGGTCCACTCAGCTTCCTGGCGGTCTATGACTCCGTAGCTGGTGTAGTAAAAAGTGGTGGCAAGACACGCCGCGCCGCGAAAATGAATACACTCAAGGACTGGCACCCGGATATTGAGGAATTCATTGATGCCAAGAAACTCGAAGAACGCAAAGCGTGGGCCTTGATTGAGGAGGGTTATGATCCTTCATTCAACGGTGAGGCCTATGGTTCAATCAAGTTTCAGAATGAGAATTTAAGTATCCGTGCATCTGATAAATTCATGGAGGCAGCTGAAAAGGGTGAAGACTGGTGGACTCGCCGCGTAACCGATGGTGAGCCTTGTGAGAAAAAAAATGCCGGTGCACTCTTGAATCAAATTGCTGAAGGAAACCAACACTGTGGTGATACGGGCCAGCAGTTTGATGACACCAACAACCACAGGCCCACCAGTAAAGGAAACCGACCGCCAAAATTTAACCAAACAAGCACCAAGAAACAAAAACACCACAAAAACGCCAGTAA
>JAUVDD010000358.1 GCA_030595525.1 Puniceicoccales bacterium | reverse complement strand
CCTGCGAAGTCTTCATCCCTTAGGTTGACGCCTTGTAGGCGCGGGACTGCTTCCGATTCATCCAACCAGCCAAAATTGTTAGGAAAATTTGCGCTTGCGGGTTCAAGTACGTACTTTTAATAAATTCCCTAAATTGTTGTCAATCAACCCTATTCCTAAAAGTGAAGGGTACGCCCTTGGCTATGGTTGGTTCCTCCCGCCGTGCTCTTGACTCACATGATACCTCAAGTAAAGATACTTCATGATGAATGGATTTTTCAAGTTCGGCTTAATGATGCTGGGATTGCTGGCAAGTTCCCTGACTGCTGCACCTTTCGCCAGCTTGCCCCCCATCAGTTCGCAGCCGGGCTATCTTGCCCGTCTCCTGATTAACGAGACGCCTTTCCCTGGGGAAAAAGGATACATCAGCGTTAAGAATACGCAGGCGGCTATGGTGCAGATTCTATGGGTCCTTCATGGACGCATCCATCACATTCCCAATGGGTATCGTCAGGAGCACATTGCCGCTATCCGGACAACAAACATTTTTGATGTAATCACCGCAGGTGGAGTACGTGGCCAATGTGATGGATTTTTCCGCGACAATCGGGAAGGGTTGGCCGCCGTGCCACGGGTTGATGAGCGTATTCAGTACCTGCTCCAGATCGCCAACAGTGGAGGACGGCCTGGTAAGTTTTCCGAATTGGTGAATTTCGCTCAGGGGCTTGCCTCCAGATACATCGATGGCGGGATTCGTGAAGCAGATCGCTTCGCCGGCATCTACCAAATCCGGAATACCTTTGTGACCGGAAAGGGCTATTCCTGGATGACAGATCGGGACTACTACAGCCCTGGCGGGAAATTTATCAAGATACCCAACGAGATGAGCGGATCCCTGGGAGGCAACCGCTTCTTCACTTTGGAAAAACTTTAGGATTCATCATGCATAAGAAATTCCAGTCTCTGAAAATTGGAGCCCTTGCAGCCTGTCTATGGATCTCCCAACCTGTTTCCGTATCAGCAGATGCAGCCGGAGAGTATGCTGAACTACTTACCATGGAGTCCATAAGCGAGGTCATGCGTCACCTTTACCGCTGGTACCTTGACGATTCCGATTTCGAGGGGGTCTTTCAATTGAAAACGGTTGACTACCATGTCGCCCCTTTGAACCTTTCGCTGGATCCTGGTGATAAGAGCCGCTACGCGGATGTGATCATACCATCCATCGGAGCGTTGGTCCGCATGAAAAAGACTAATTACCGAATTGAAGAACTCGACATCTCGGTCATCAGCAACCGTTTCAAGATAGTCAATGTCGAGAAAATTGAAAAGGATCATACCATTTCGGATACTGCCCTCAAGGCTGGCTTCTCCTTGACCGAGATGCTCGAGCACCTGCTTCACACCCGTTACCAGAAGGATCCGCCGGATGAGGTGCTGAGCGCACGTCACAGCCAGGCAGTGAGTGAAGAGATCAAAGGCATGAAGGAAGAGATCCCAAGCAATGGCGACCTGACGGTTTTTGTTTCCCCGCTTTCTCCAGTCGCCAATGAGATCTGGGTCTTCTGGCAGGATGCCAACCTGCTTATCCGATGGGCCTCCGATATCGAACTCGACAATGAAGCGGTCTGGCAGCACGAGCAGCTTGCTGTCAAACTCATCGATATCGAGGAACAGGTGGTCCTGTCATTGACCCAGGTGCCGGGAAGCAATGCATTCATGTCCCGTGACCAAATCGGCCGCATCCTTTACAATTGTGTCATCCTCGGTGAAAAACGTTTGATCCCCCGAGATGATACGCAGGATTAAGCCTTCAATTAGGATTAGTTAATACGCTGTTAAGGCAAAGTGTTACCTACGATGCACAGGCCACTTGGCTCCCTGTTTTATCCACTAAATCGTTCGCCGAATTGCTGTATCCATAAACATAATACAATCATAAAAACCGTTATTTACCTTCGCCAAATGAATTGACTAAAGGGCTTCAGCAACTTTCCTCACAATCTCTTTCGCGGCACCCGAATAGATTTCATCCAAGTCGCGCTCAATCGAACCCGAGGTGACAGGACGTTGAGGAACGGTACGCAACAGTGTGACGCCAAAGTCTTCCGTTTCGCTACCCTGTTTGAGTATTGCCCAAAGGCGTAACTCCAATTCGATTCGATTCGGAGAATTAAGGCTCAAAAAGGTAAGTTCCAGTACACTTGCGCCTTCAGGAACTTTGGCCGGGAATTGTTGAAACTCCAGTGTGTAATCACTTAGCTTCTCTCCGAAGACCTTTTCAAAGTTTCGCTCCAGATAATAGAAACGATCATTCTCGTTATTCATCTTGTTGTAACCCGTTGCCCGTATTTCGGGCTGGCTTTCGCTGTACTCAATGTAGAGTTTAACTTTAGAATCATCTACGGAACTCATGGCCGGAGCGGAACTGGTGTCGGAAGAAGTACTTGAGCTCGAAACGCAACCAGCAGACAGAATCAAGGAAAGGAAGGCTGGGAATAGAATGATATATTTCATATTCTGATTTTTTTTTGAGTTAGATTGAACAGGAAAATGAAACTTGGACTTATGGACGAAGCTGTTCGGATTACTCCTTTAGTGGCAAACTAATACCCATCGAATTCTATTCTCGCATATATTTCAAAAATCGCGAACCAATCATAGCTTCTCTTTTGATTCAGTTTCCGGTGCCAGGCATTGATCGTTTGAGGCTTCGCAATAGACGAGTATTCCGTCACTGGCAGGTTTTCCTACAACCTAGGCACTTCCTGGGTTGTATTTAAGTAATACCCATGAATCGAATGGCTAAAAGCTGTCTTCTAAAATATGATTCAACCTATTGACAAATTCCGGATCGTGAAGAATTCCCGTGTGTTCTGCAGTAAAACCATAAATCCGAGTGGATTCGTCCTGTAATTTC
>JAUVDD010000356.1 GCA_030595525.1 Puniceicoccales bacterium | reverse complement strand
AACTAGCTTTAAATCTTCATCATAAAGCGCTGTTTTGGTACTGGTAGTTCCTAAATCGACTGCTAAAAGGTATTTCATAGGTAAAGCTTCTTAAAATAACTTGAAAAGACCTTTAGAGGAATCGATAAAAGACACCAAGTGATGGATTATTATGACTTCCAGCACAGAACGTAGTGCAATTTCTACCGGGAACTGCTCTGGGGCTCGACCCAGCAAGTACAAAGCGAAAGCCCAGCCAGCACAGTACTATTTCCAAACTCTTCATGATTTTCCCCTATTAAATGGGTTATCGTGAAACAGAATACGGGAAGTCGTCTTTGTGGGATAGCACTTCAGGTTGATGCAATCAGGTTACTCCTTTTTCTGCGTTTTTTTAATCGACAGAAACAACTTAAGAATGGATATTCCTGACCTACCTCCTTTAACAAACCCATTTTCGATGGACGACGACTCCACCCAACAGAATCCCGATTTCATTTCGAAACAGGTAAATGAAAGCGATTATTTCTTCCTGGAAATGAATCCATCTGCTGAACAACCATTCGTGGTAACTTGTGGCGGCTTGGAGTATTGCAACCTCAATTACACGGTTGAGCGGAACAAGTTCGAGTATTACGGTCTGGAGTATATCGTCAGTGGCATGTGCCAACTGACCCTCGGGAACAAGACCTATCAGTTAAAAGCAGGCAGTATTTTCTGCTATGGTCCTCGAACGCATCACAAAATAGAAAATAATGGCGATACCCAATTGGTGAAGTTCTTTGTCGATTTCAAGGGCTCTGCTGTCCGTAAATTCCTCGGGGAGCCCTTTTTCAAGAACGTTCGTCCCTACCAGATGCCCAATTTGCGCAGCATGCACGAATTGTTCCTCCAATTGCTGGAAACCGGCAAGGAAGGCGGCCGGAATGCCCAGAAAATCCTTCGCTTGATTTTAACCCTGGTCGGTGTACAGGTTCAGGACAAGGCAATCGATCTGGATGAGTATACTTCTCAAAGCTATACGACATTTGAACGGTGCCTGTCCGTTATTGAGCAGAACTACCTGACCTTGGCATCAGTTGCCGACCTCGCCAAGGCCTGCCATGTCTCGACCGGCTACATGTCACGGATATTCAAGAAATTCGCAGAAGAAAGCCCTTCTGAGATGCTGATGCGAATGAAACTAAACCGAGCCGGCGAGCTCTTATTACAGCAGCATTTACTCATCAAGGAGGTGGCCGACAGGATTGGCTACGAAGATCCCTACCACTTCTCCCGACTCTTTAAACAATACTACGGAATGTCTCCAAAACACTTCAGGGAATCCATCAAACGGCTCTGACCGAGGTCAGTTTTATCCATTCCGTGGTAACATCCTGCTATTCCCGACACTCTGCACATCATTTATCATTCAACTAACGCGGGCCTAAACAAGTCCGATACATGTTAACCCATCATCTACGCTAATTATGAGCAATTCCAATACTGAAGGAACCTCCCTGAAGGATAAGGTCATACAACCCCAATTCCTATATGCATTCATCCTGGTGACTAGCCTCTTCGCCCTCTGGGGATTCGCAAATGACCTGACCAATCCTTTGGTTCGCGCATTCAAGGAAATCTTCCAGATAAGCAACACCCAGAGCAGTCTGGTCCAAGCAGCCTTCTATGGTGGCTACGCCACTATGGCAATTCCGGCTGCCTTGGTCATCCGCAAGCTGTCCTTCAAGTCAGGAATTATTATTGGTCTGATCCTGTATTCCATTGGCGCCCTTCTGACGATTCCCGCTGCAGGGTTCATGCAGTTCAATATTTTTCTGGTCGGTTTCTATATCTTGACCTTCGGATTGGCATTTCTTGAAACCAGCGCCAATCCATACATCCTCTCCATGGGTTCACCTGAGACCGCAACTCGCCGCCTCAATCTCGCCCAGGCCTTCAATCCCATTGGGTCATTAACAGGTATGATGGTCGCGAAGAACTTCATTGCACCGCGTTTGGGTGTATCAAAATTCCGGGCCGGCGAATTGGCGTCTCACCCAGAGTATGAGAACATGGATAGCAGTGTCGTAGATGGCCTTCTCAACAAGGCACTGGAAGTTTTCTCAAAAACTAATCCAGAAGCTCATATGGAAATGGTTTCCCAAGACTTGGCGGTTGTGAAATTCCCTTATGTCGTAATCGCCCTTGTGGTGCTTGGTGTAATGGCATTATTTATATTTTCCAAAATGCCTGATACCGGAAAGGAAGATGAGAAAATTGAGCTCGGTTCTCTGATGAGTCATCTGTTCGGTAGTTTCCACTATATTGGAGGTGTGGTTGCCCAAACCTTCTACGTAGGTGCCCAGATCATGTGCTGGACGTTCATCTATCATTACGCAATGACCCTGTGCGGTCTAACATTGGAAGAGGCCGCCTTCTGGAACCTGGTGGCCATGTGTATCTTCCTGAGCAGTCGTTTTATCTGTACCTTCATTCTGAAGTATCTGAATCCGGGCCTTCTCCTTGGTATTCTCTCAATAGGTGGCTTGGTCCTGACAATCGGAGCTATTTTCATTCAGGGAATGCTGGGGCTTTATTGCTTGATTGGAGTTTCGGCCTGTATGTCCCTGATGTTCCCGACCATTTACGGGATCGCCTTGCATGGGCTCACTCCGAATGATGCCAAGCTCGGCTCGGCAGGTTTGATTTTCGCGATTGTAGGTGGCGCACTGATGCCCCCTCTGCAAGGCAAGTTGATCGACGGTGATGGCATGAGCCTATTGGGCATGAATCTGGAATCCGTCCGCGTTTCCTTCTTCCTGCCGGTGATTTGCTTCGTGGTGGTTGCCGCTTACGGTTTCCTTTCCAACCGGATTGATCGCAAGGCTCACCCGAGTCAGGCTTAAAGCTGATTGAATATTAGTACTTTAACTTACCAGGGGCTCCGG
>JAUVDD010000293.1 GCA_030595525.1 Puniceicoccales bacterium | reverse complement strand
GTGTTTTCGTCACCGATCAAATCCCCAAATTCTGTACTGTCGTCATCCGTCACTGGCGCATTTAAACTAGCCGGACGAACACTGACTGACTTCAAGTGAGCCACTTTGTTTACCGACATGTCCAATTCGAATGCAACTTCTTCATCGGTTGCGGGTCGGCCTAAAATCTCTTCCAGCTCGGTAGCGGTTCGCCGCATCCGGGCGATTTTGTCCACCAGATGAACGGGTAGCCGGATTGTCTTACTCTGGTTTGCCAAGGCACGCTTGATCGATTGCTTGATCCACCACGCTGCATAGGTTGAGAGCTTGCCACCTTTCGACGGGTCAAATCGCTCGACTGCTTTTATCAGACCGATGTTCCCTTCACTGATCAAGTCCAGTAAGGGGAGTCCGAAATTTGAGTAATCGTGAGCAATCTTAACAACCAGACGCAGATTAGCCTTAATCATGCGTTCGCGAGCATGGGCGTCTCCTTGCTGGATCAGTGCCGCCAGTTCCACTTCTTCCGATGGCTTTAACAAGGGTGTCTTTCCGATCTCTTGCAGATAGATTTTTATCGTACTCTTTTCTGAAGAGGGAAGATCCCGTACATCTTTTACTTCAGGAGTTACCGCTGATGCGCTCCTTGATACCTCGATTTCTTCTAAACTGGGGCTCTCTTCTATTAATTTCATAGGCTAGTCTAAATTGAGTAAGTTTTCAGGGGTTTTATTCTCAGAAAGTTTCGTTTTTTAAAGAAATAGTGCCCCGTCTCTTTTAATTGAGACTAAGAATCAATAAAATCGTTCAATGGATCAAGCAAAAAATAGGTATAGGAGAGTATTGCATGAAAGGGGATAGGAATAGATAAGGGAAGGGATGCTGGAGAATGAGGAGACCTTGACGGTGATGCCGCTAAGTGGAGTGGGCAGGGCATTGGCGTATAAGGTGGACGAGCAACTGGGACCCAAAGTATCTGTGGGGAGTCTGGTTCGGATCCCGTTGGGGAATCGCTCGGAACTGGGTGTGGTGGTGAAAAAGGGTGATGACGGGGAGTTTGACCGAAATCGCCTGAAGCAGATTTACGGAATGGAGCAGCCCTTTCCGGTGGTCGGCGAAGACGGGCTGAAACTGGCCCGATGGATGGCCGGATACTATAGTTGCGGAATGGAGCAAGTCCTGGAGGTCATGATACCGCGGGCGGTCCGTCGGGGTATGGGCCAGAAAAAGGAGCGGTTTATCCAGTTGGCGTCGAATCTGGATCCGGAAATCCTCAAGACTTTGACCAAACGCGCGCCCAAACAGATGCTTGTAATAGAGTTTCTTCGCGATCAGGCAGCGCGGGATAACTGGCCACGAGCCCTCTTGTTGAAACGTCTTGGTATCACCGGAGCTGTGTTGGATGGTCTGGTCAAGAAGGGATTGGTTGACGAGACCCGGGAAGCTACTGAGCGAGTCGCTTATGGAGATGGCACGGGAGACATTGAGCAGGTTGGTACGCAGGAGTTCAAATTGACCGAGGAACAATCTGCTGCCGCGGAAGGAATTCGGAAAAGTGTCCAGGCAGGTGAGTTTGGTGTGCATCTTTTACATGGAGTGACTGGATCGGGAAAAACCGAAGTCTACATGCGGATCATGCGTGAAGTCCTGACAGTAGGCGGGGGAATCATCTTTTTGGTCCCGGAGGTTGCTTTAACACCACAAACTGTTGGCCGGTTGCGGGCGCGGTTTGAAGCGGTGGGTGGCGAAAAGGTCGTCGTCTGGCATAGTCACCTTTCCGACGGTGAGCGCTATGACGCCTGGAGAGCTTTAGCGACCGGAGAAGCCCGTGTTGTTGTGGGTGCCAGGTCGGCAGTGTTTGCACCGGTTGAGAATCTGCGTCTGATCGTTGTTGATGAGGAGCATGAGCCTGCATACAAACAGGAAGAGGTGCCAAGATATCATGGACGCGACGTTGCCGTCTACCGGGCCTTGGTGAACAAGGCCGTGTGCGTTCTGGGAAGCGCTACTCCATCTTTGGAGAGCCTGCACAACGTCAATAATGGCAAGTACAAGGTAAACCGTCTGGATAAACGGATTGATGACCGTCAGTTGCCGCTAATGCACGTAGTCGACATGCGGCGCGAGAAGGGTGGTAGAATCTTCTCCGGATTATTGGCCGACAAGATGCAGGATCGCTTCGACAAGAAGGAGCAAACAATCCTGTTCCTCAATCGTCGCGGTCACGACTCATCCTTGAATTGTCCCGACTGCGGATACGTGGCACTTTGTGATTATTGTAGCATCACCTTGACGCACCATTACCATGATCGACGGATGCGTTGCCATATGTGCGGATTTGAGACATCGGTTCCACCGGTCTGTCCGAAATGCCGGTCACCAAAAATCCACTACAAGGGATCGGGGACTCAAAAAGTTGAGGCAATTGCCAAAAAACTGGTGCCTCATGCCAATATTGTTAGGATCGATTCGGACACCATGCGTCGTAAACATGCACTTCGTGAACAGCTGGCTGCATTTCGACAAGGCAAGATCGATGTCCTTGTAGGGACCCAGATGATTGCCAAGGGATTGGATTTTCCAAACGTGACACTGGTCGGTTTACTGGATGCGGACTTGTCTATGCATTTGCCCGACTTTCGAGCATCTGAAAGGACTTTCCAGTTGCTGGTACAGGTGTCGGGACGAGCGGGCAGAGGAGATCGATCCGGAGAGGTTGTTGTACAAACATATATGCCGTCATCACCTCCTTTGCAATACGGAAGACAGCAGGATTTTGATGGGTTTATTGAAGAAGAGTTGGATCATAGAAAGGAATTTGGCTATCCGCCATACCGGCATTTGATTCATCACCTGATTCGTGGACAAAGCGTTGAAAAGGTTGAATTCTACGCGAAGCAATGGATCAAGCAGGTTGGACCTGAGCTGAAGAAGCGCGGAGTGGAGGTGCGTGGTCCGGCACCTTGTCCGATTGAGCGTATTCAGAATATGTTCCGGTATCAGATCTGGTACTTTACTAGCAATGTTAGCAAGCTGATGCCGTATCTGAATGAGCAGCGAGCGACTTTTAAATGGGATCCCGACCTGATTGAAATTGTTGATGTCGATGCAGTGAACTTAATTTAGGGATGAGGATGAAGACGCTTATGAGTTGAGCGTTTACGCTCGAAGACCGGCGCAAATCGCTTTAACTAACATCATGAAACTATTGTTTCGAATTCTTGAGCGATTGTCGCTAGATGCAGTTCTGGTGGCCGTGATTTGGGGTTTTGCACTTGGTGGAGCGGGACCTGAAAT
>JAUVDD010000418.1 GCA_030595525.1 Puniceicoccales bacterium | reverse complement strand
CAGGTCGGAGAAAATGGGGAATAGCTGGGTGCCCCGGATTTACAGACCTTGCAACTGGATTGGATTAGTCGGATGGATCCATTTCAAGCTGCTGTGATTGCGAAGCTTGCATTGGAACAAACAGGGGAGTCGCTGGGACCGGATCTATTTGTGGTTCATCTCCGGAATTATGCCAAGGGTTCTACCGACTCGGATTTGCAACATAATCAATTTGTTAGGCAATACTTCGATCAATTAATCAATAACCCGGAATGGACCGATAATCCGGTTCATTCAATTGCCGAGTCCATGGATTTTGCCGTCTATTTGCAGGACGGCAGCCTGGTTTCTGCTCTATCAGGTTTCATGGCAAGTGGCCAATCCCCTGCCTTGGGTCATGCCGGTAGTATGGCCGTTGAGAGGCTCGTGGATATTGATCCCTTGGGCTCTGTGTCTGCACTAATCGAAACGATGGATCAACCCGGAATGTCTTCCATGGCGCGTGCGGGGTTCGTGGCGCGTTTGGATCCTGGCAATCCGCAGGAATTTCAACTCCTTACCGAATACCTGCAGCATCCCCTGACCTCACAACAGGAAGCGGTCCTCTTTCTTCAGTACTTCCCGAATCTGAACAAGACCCTTTCCCATAACCTGATTAGTCCTGAGATTTCCATTACAGATTTGGGCAATCACATGGACCGCCTCCAGAATGCCCTCGATGCCGTAAATGATTGGCAGGCAAATCCGGTTAGAAGCGACTTGGGCGATGCGTTGTCAGCGACGGAACAACTGCTGCTTAGTCAAATTAATGGAGAACCCGCCCCATAACTTAAAATTGGCATTGTCAAAGAGGCGTCTTCTCCTTTAATCCATAGTTCATGCGGCTTGACCGGTACATAGCAAAATCCCGAATCATTGAGATCGAATCTACCGACCTCATGGGAGCCTTGCAGGAACTGGTGGAAGTATCGACTAAGAGAATACAAGCCGATCTCAACGTCCGGAAGATCACCAACCAGTTGATGGCTCGTGAAAAGACCATGACCACCTATCTGGGTAACGGGGTCGCCATGCCGCATATCAGGGTCAAGATGAAGCGGCCCTATATTTTCGCGGTTGGACGGGTGAAGGACGGTATCGATTTCGAAGGCCTTCACGAATATCATGAGGTCAGGTTGATTTTCCTGCTTCTTGCATCGGAAAACGAAAAAAACTACCTGAACGTCCTGGCTTCACTTGCTCGACTCTTCCGGGACCGGGATCTGGTCGACAACATGATCACCGCTCCGAATGCGGCTTCTTTCGCAGAGCGCGTGTTCCTTGGGTTTGGTGGACTGTTGGCACGACCTGAGCGCAGGCAGACCCGATTCAATAGACTCCTTCTCAAGGAAGGCGAAAAGATTGCCCGTGAATCCAAGTGCTCCGCCATCTTGTTGTTCGCGGATACATTCGCCGGAGGGATCGAGGGAGCTCGCGGACTCCCGAATTTCAGAACTATTCTTGTTACCCGTGGGGCCAGTGACAGAACACTTGAAAGCAGCCAGATTGAGACCGCCATTGAGGTTCGTTCATATTCAAGCCAACGCTTGTCACAGACAAGAAGCGCAATTCTCATCGGATTGACCCGAGGCATTTTTAAGCACAATGACCGCCTGCTTTGCATTGGTGGCATCCCGTCCAGCAACCAGCTCGATACCCTGATGGTGGTTGATATTGAACGTGAATTCCAGAGCGTGATTGATCGCGAAAATGATTTGCTTCCTCCTTCGGTTAAAATCGAGGTGCTGGAACGCATGATTGCGGTTTCGACGGAACTTTCCGTTGAAGGACGTGAAGGTAAACCCGTTGGAACCATGTTCGTCATTGGCGATACCGAACGAGTCAACAATATGGTCAAGCCGCTTGTCCTGAATCCTTTCTATGGATACCGCATGGAAGACAGGAATGTGCTCAATCCATTCATGGATGAAACCATTAAGGAATACTCTGTGATCGACGGCGGGTTTGTTATCCGCGGGGACGGCATTATTGAATCGGCCGGTTCCCTGATACATGCGCCAGCTGAGTTTTATGATAATCTCCCCTCGGGATACGGAACCCGGCATTCTGCCGCGGCCGCAATCACCAAGGCGGCGGATTGTATCTCCATCTGTGTTTCAGCCTCAAGTGGACAAGTCACACTCTTCCGTAAAGGTGTTATGTTCCCGTTGCTGGAAAAGCCCATCGGCTCCTCCTGACAATTTTTATCCACCGATAAATATCGCG
This sequence comes from Puniceicoccales bacterium, assembly GCA_030595525.1. GTDB lineage: Bacteria > Verrucomicrobiota > Verrucomicrobiia > Opitutales > Oceanipulchritudinaceae > Oceanipulchritudo. The sequence goes on along the minus strand of JAUVDD010000418.1, from coordinate 313 downwards.
ACATAAAGTCGCTCACTACAGTAGCGAGCGGTCAGCCAGTCAATGTAGCGAGCGGGCCTGCCCCGCGACTGCGGTGGTTTATCCCGCGATTGTGTAATTTATCCACCCCGCTTTTGTTCGAAATGGGTGACCGGATTCTGAACAAACAACCATTCCTGGCATGGTTTTCCCTCGTTGGTTGAATTCAGAAACCATTCAATTTCCTCCTTGTTACAATAAAGATAAGGCCACTTCCGGGAAAAAGATATGAGTTCTGCTCTATACGGGTTAACTAGCACATATTGCAAATAGTTCGCAATAGACTCAGCAGGTC
>JAUVDD010000313.1 GCA_030595525.1 Puniceicoccales bacterium | reverse complement strand
ACACGACGGAGTATAACCGTTGGCCAGACGCCTGCGCGGCACGAATATCAGGCAGATCGGGAAAACTGGACGAAAGTGTATCGGAAACAATTGAGTATTCCCAGGATGCTAAAAGCAGCGAATCGCAAATACAAGACCGCCCACTTTGGAAAGTGGGATCACCGGTATGATGACGTGACACCTGCTGAGATGGGATATGATGTCAGTGACGGATATACCGACAATGGAACCGGGGGAGGCAAGGGTACGGAATGGCCAAAAGCCCTTGATGATCCGAAACTAATTTTCAGTCTCTCTGAAAGGGGATGCAATTTCATGGAGGAGCAAAGCAGGAAGGGAAATCCGTTTTATTTGCAAGTATCACACTATGCGGTGCACCTCGGTATCACTTACACTCAGGATTCTCTCGATAAATACAGCAAGTTGGAGAAAGGTGAAAAACACTTCATTCCAGAGTTCGCTGCGATGACCGAGGATTTGGATACTGGCATTGGCATCCTGTTGGACAAGGTAGAGGAGCTCGGTATTTCGGATAATACCTACATCATCTTCATGTCGGATAACGGCGGGCGCACATCCCAGCCGATAGGTGATGACCAGGTAGTCGCCCGGAATTTCCCTTTAAGGAATGGAAAAGGCACGGTTTATGAAGGCGGGATAAGGGTTCCCTTTGTCTTTGCCGGACCGGATATTGAGAAGAACAGCTATAGCCATGTCCCCGTTACTGGACTCGACATCTTGCCGACCCTGGCGGAGCTGTCCGGGTACGATAAGGAACTTCCTGAGAATAAGGATGGTGGCAGTATACTGGCAGTCGCGACTAATGGAGGAAAGGGAAAGGTCAATCGCCAGCGACCTTATCTTATATTCCACCAGGCGGTTAACCGTTCGGGAGAATCCGCCATCCGGAAGGGGAATTTTAAGCTGGTGAAAACATGGAAGGATAATCAGTTGGAATTGTTCGATATTGTGAAAGATGTCGGGGAAGAGAACGATCTTTCGAAAACGCTCCCTGAGATTGCCAGGGAACTGGAAACAGATTTGGTGACATTTCTCGAGCAGGTTGGTGCTGAGACAAGGAAGATAGAAGACTGAGATCAGCGCATTTTAGATCCCATTATATTCCAACAGACTAACCATGAAGATTCTAATCCGCTCAATTTTGATAATTTTATCGATCCAAATTTGTGCAGCGGCCAATGAAACAGTCAGCGTGGATGTCAAGCGTAAGCCCTATGACAAGAAATGGACCAGTCGGGAGACGATCATAATTGGTTCGGATGAAGTGTGTCCCCGTGAAGTTAACAAGTACGGAGGAGAGGGACCTGCCAGCTATAACAAGACCGGGTACTTCCATGTTGAAAATAAGGAGGGTGCCTGGGTATTGGTCGATCCGGAAGGAAGTGCCTTTATCAGTAAGGGTATTAATTCCGTAAGGATGGGCCCGACGGAAGCTAGCCTGGCGGTGTTTAAAGACAAATTTGGTGATGAAGAAGGATGGGCGGAGCAGACTGTCAATGACCTTGTTGGAGCCGGATTCAACACGGTAGGATCATGGTCGGATTGGCAGATTTTGAGTAAGACTGAAACGAAGATACCCTACACGATCATTTGGAACTTCATGTCAAGTTATGGTCGCTCAATCGGAGGGGTGCATCAGGAATCAGGGCATGTTGGCTATCCCAATAACTGCATCTTTGTTTTTAATAAGGGATTTGAGGAATTTTGCGACGAGTTCGCCAAGCAGTTGAGTGAGTTGAAGGATGATCCATATCTCCTTGGGCATTTTTCAGATAATGAAATGCCACTGAAACTGGAGATGCTGGATCGTTACCTGGAACTGGATAAGTCCGAAGAAGGCTACCAGGCAACCGTTGCCTGGTTGAAGGAAAAGGGTGTGAAACCTTCTGCAATAACTGACATGGTGCGGGAGGATTTCCTCGAGTATGTGGCAGAGAAGTACTTCGGCATCGTTAACCGGGCGATAAAGAAATATGATCCGAATCACATGTATCTGGGATGCCGTTTCCATGGCAGCGCACTACGAATGGAAGCGTTGTTCAAGGCGGCTTCCCGACACTTGGATATTATTTCCATCAACTGGTACAATACCTGGACACCGGATGCAGAGAGAATGGACAACTGGAAGAAGTGGGCAGATCGTCCTTTCATTATTACCGAATTCTATGCGAAGGGTATGGATTCGGGAATGGGAAATACCTCTGGTGCCGGATGGACCGTAAAGACCCAACGCGAGCGCGGTTACTTCTACCAGAACTTTACCTTAGGATTGTTGGAACACCCTAATTGTGTCGGCTGGCATTGGCACCGGTACATGGATAACGATCCGAATGCAGGAGAGGATCCGTCAAATGTGGATTCCAACAAGGGAATTGTAACATGCGAGTATGTGCCTCATGTGGATCTTCTCACTGAGATGAAACGCATGAACAATCTTACCCATGAATTGCGAATTTCCCGGTTGCCGAATGAGTGACCTGCTGTTAACAACAAAAAATCGTCCCCACAAATGAAAGTACTTAATTGAATTGGATCTATACTATATGAAAAGTAATCAAATATATATCTTTTGTTCATTATTGTTTGCTGTTCTGGTAACGCAGGTTGCCTGTGATAATCCTGATACCGATAATCCGGGAAATTCTGAGATTACAGTTGTCCCGTTCGGAGAAGGTGGACAGTTGAAAATGATTTATGACCGACGCCAGCGTCCACAGGCGATCTATGTGAATGACGAAGTGTACATGGTCTACAATGCCGGGTCACATCTGGAAGGTGGTAATGGGAAGAAGACTTTTCCTTTTGTGATCTCTTATGATCCAAAATCCAAAACGCTTGGTAAGGAAATACAATTGGGAACCAAGCCCGATGGGGATCAGCACTATTGTCCGATCATCTGGTCCGACAAAGAAGATCGCCTGCATCTTTTGTATGGATGCCATAAAACTCCCGGAACACACCTTGTTTCCAATGAGGGATCGAGTATTGGAAACAGTGCGGATGATTGGACCGAAAGTTCAATGATTCGGGATTCAATGTCTTACCCGACACTCTTTCACATTTACGATAACAAGCAGCTTATGTATTTCCGTACAGGTGAGCATCGGAGTTCATGGTCGTATTTGATTTCTGGTGACAATGG
>JAUVDD010000233.1 GCA_030595525.1 Puniceicoccales bacterium | reverse complement strand
GAGGTCGTTTCCATAGTATTCTGTGTCTATGCCATCGGCAGACAGATTGGAGTTATCCAGAAAGGACGTGTGGCTCAGGCGGTCTCTGCATTCAAGCATGCATTTGATGTGGCAGTTGTGGAAGGTCAGGACGGCACTCAGCAAAGGAAGATGGTGGATCAGGTAACACCCGAAGATCGGGTATTGATTCAGCCCGGTGATCCCGTGCCAGTGGATGGGATTATCATCAGCGGGAAAGGCTACGTTCGTGAAACAGCCCTGACCGGGGAACCCGTCCCGGTTGTCAAGGAAGCCGGTGATTCAATTATGGCGGGAACATGGTCGCTGGACGGGAATTTTGTTGTTCAATCCAAATCGGAAACCGGGCGAACAATTGACCGGATTATTGGTCTGCTGGAAAATTCAACACCTCGTATGTCCCGGTTGCAGGAGACTGCTGATCGGTTAATGCAATATTTTGTACCGGTCGTCTGCCTGACCGCAGTCGGAACATTTCTGGGATGGTTATTTCTTTCAGATGCAGTTTGGTGGGATGCCCTGTTCAATTCCATGGCAGTGTTGTTGGTGGCTTGCCCTTGCGCACTTGGACTGGCCATGCCGGCGGGAATCTGGGGAGGACTCTACCACTTGAGCCAAAGGGGGATTGTCGGACGCAATGGTCACTTGATTGATACCCTGGCAGAATGTGATTCCGTTGTTTTCGATAAAACGGGCACCTTGACGGAATTTGATCTGGAGGCGGATACCCGTTTTTTGGGAAACGAGGAGTTTGATAAAGAGTGGTTAATTCAGAGAATTGCCGCTGTAGCCAGGCTGAGTCCACATCCAGTAAGTGAGGCATTGTCCCGGCTGGCTGAGCCAAAGGGTATTGTCTCCGGATTGACTGTGCATCCGGGGCAAGGGCTGGAAGCAACCGTGGATAAGGATAAATGGTTGATTGGTGAGCAGTCCCTTTTGGTGAAGCAGGGCGTTCTTGTTGATCTTCCGGAAATCGTTTTTGGAAAGCCGGTTTCTGTGTCATGCAACAACCGATTTGCCGGGTTTTTGTTCCTCACCGAGCGGTTACGTCCGGAGGTTGAAAGAACCCTGACTGCGCTTCAAGAGCTTGGTTGTTCCTGCCATATTCTGAGTGGAGATCCGGCACCTGTGTATTCTTCCATCGCTGGACTGGACGTTCGGTTCGGACTCTCTCCGGAAAGTAAGGCCGACTGTATCAATGAGTGGAGTCGAACGGGGAACCGAATCCTGTTTGTGGGGGATGGGGTAAATGACCTACCTGCCATGCAGGCAAGTGAAGCTTCCCTCGCTGTTGACCTTGGTGCTGCTTTAGCCACCGAGTTCGCCGATGGATTGCTCGTTGAGGGCCGTGTTGCGACGCTCCCTAGCGCTCTACGCTATGCCAGACGTCTGAAACGCAGCCTCTCAGGCAATATGAAATTTGCTATCGTCTATAATTTGATCGGAATGGTGCTGGCCGCTGCTGGGGCATTGCACCCCGTTGCGGCAGCTCTTTTGATGGTCGGATCTTCTGTCATTGTCTCTTTTCGTGCACTCAAGGTGGCTGGAGTTGGGTGATAAGTAATACTACTTTAAAACACTCGAAACACTAAAGCTCTTCTTAAAAAAGTCCGCTTGTTGGGAAAATTCTGTTGCGTTCGCACTTTATTCAAGCACAAGAGCAATATCCCCCACTTTAGGCTCTCCGAAAGAAGTAATTGAGAAGTGGGAAAAAATCAGGCTGAATCAAAAAAATGTCAGAGCAAAAAGTGCGTCGAAAAACCTTTCTCCTAACAATTGGAAGTGCGGCACTGGGCTGGCTGGGTGCAACAGCATCCGGGAGCGCGGAACCGGGTGGAATTTCCGCCGTATCCGGTGTAAAGGAAAAGAAGAGTCGTGTTCAACGTGATCCGCGCACAGTTCCCTGTTCCGGCAGAACACTATAAGTAATCCGGAAAACGAGGATTCATTGATGGCGAATTTATTTCCAAAATGGTCAAACACGTTACCGTTAAAGATATTAATAGCGGTAGCTGTGCTGGGTGTAACCGGAGTAACCGGGATTACCTACTATTTCACACCTAAATATACTCGGGTGGGGTATGAGCCGAAGCAACCGGTTGCTTACAATCACTATCTGCATGCAGAGCAGTTGGGATTGGATTGTCGGTATTGTCACAGTTATGTGGACGAATCCGGACATGCAAATGTACCTGATGCAGGGACTTGCATGAATTGCCATAGCCAGGTCAAAAAGGACAGTCCTCTACTGGAGCCGATCCGCAATAGCTACGCAACAGGCGAGCCTGTTGAGTGGGTACGGATCCACAAGGTGCCGGATTATGTTTATTTCAATCACGCCGTCCACGTGAACCGTGGGGTCAGTTGCGTGGAATGTCACGGGGAAGTCAACCAGATGGAAACGGTGTATCATGCCAAGCCATTCTCAATGGCCTTCTGTCTGGACTGTCACCGAAATCCAGAGGAGGCGATTCGCCCGCTGGAAGAAGTTTATAACCTGAACTGGACACCTGAAAACGAGGCAGCTCATGCCAAGATGGCAGACCGGGTTATCGATTGGAACATTAACCCGCCACAGAGCTGCTCTGGCTGTCACCGATGAACAGTACAATCAACAACTCAGAAAAAAAACCGGAACAAGAAACCGGTCCAAAATACTGGCGCAGCCTGGACGATATGGCTGATAAGCCGGAGTTCAAGGAATGGTTGCATCGGGAATTCCCTGAAGGAGCATCCGAGATGGAAGGCGTCAACCGTCGTAACTTCCTGAAGATCATGGCAGCTTCGTTTGCCATGGCGGGGATGGGCGCTGCGGGATGTCGTCGTCCGGAACAGAATATCCTGCCTTACAGCAAGCAACCGGAAGGAACAATTCCGGGGATACCGGTCTACTACACGACATCTTTTCCGGGGGTAAAAGACAGTTTGCCACTGGTGGTGGAGACACACCAGCACCGACCGACACATGTCGAAGGCAATCGGGAGTATCTTCCCTATGGTGGGGCCGTAAATCGCTATGCTTCCGCTTCCGCGCTGAATCTATACGATCCGGACCGCATGACTTCATCTTATGAAGGGAACCGCCGGATCAGTGTGGAACGGGTCAAGGACATCCTTGCGGGACTGCCAGCCAAGTATGGACAGACTAGTGGACAGGGATTGGCGGTTCTTGCCGAGCCATCAAGTTCTCCCAGTCGGTTGCGTCTGAAAAAAGCCCTTTTAAAGAAGTATCCACGTCTGCAATGGGCGGAATACAGTGCTACCGAAAGTAATAATCCGGAAATTGCTGCCACCCGCTTATTGGGACGTCCAGCCCGGGCTTTGTACAATTTGGAGAATGCCAAGCGGATTCTGAGTGTGGATTCTGATTTTCTAAATATGGAATCCGGAAGCGTTGGACTGGCTCGTGCATTCAGTAAAGGGCGCCGGGTAAAAGACCAATCTGATGCCAAGAAGATGAATCGACTCTATGTCGTGGAATCAGCCTTCTCGGTAACGGGTACGATGGGTGACCACCGCCTGCGGCTTTCCACCGGTAATATGACCGCTTTCCTGGCATTATTGACTGCAGAAGTACTGGAGATAACCAATGGTGATCCGCGACTTGCGGGATTTCTGAAGGACCGGGCAAAGGGTTTACAGATTGATCCCAAGTGGATCCATGAATGTGCCCTGGATCTGGTTGAAAATTCTGAACACAGTGTAGTGATGGGTGGTT
>JAUVDD010000114.1 GCA_030595525.1 Puniceicoccales bacterium | reverse complement strand
GAGGTCTCTAAATACTTCCAGGGTGATATGCCATTCACCATCCCATTTCATGGCTGGTTCCCGATCATCAAATGGCTGATTCAGGTGAAATAGTTCCAGCTCTTTCTTTGTCCCACCAAATTCTGTCACATCAATCTCTGCCAGGCCCTCGTTAATCTTGAAGATGGCATAAGCGGGGCTTTCGATGGCTCCAGCAACATCTGCGGTGACATAAGTGACCGATTTCAGGTTCTTCCGGTACAAAGGTTGTTCAGAAGAAACTGTTTCAATGTGGACGAGCTCGGACAAAGTTACCAAAGGTGCGTTTGGAATCCTGGTGGAACGAATCTGTAGAGAAAGAAGGTCTTCCGGTTTTCCCTTATCGGCATCTGGTAATTCAAAACGAATCAAGACATCTTCCCGTTCGCTTGGAAGATGTAGCAAGTCCACATCCATGCCCTGAGCTGCCAACATGAGGGCCTGGCTGATTTCCATTTCAGACAATCCGTGTAATGCGGCTTTTGCTTCATCAATCAGGAATTTTTTCTTTTGTTGAGGCTCCTGGACATACCAGTCGACATCAACAACACCATCGGTCGATTCCATCACATCCCGGACCGCTTGTGCCAATCCAAGTCGATTTTCCTGATCGGGACCATAAATTTCTGCAACTATGGTCTGCAAAACTGGTGGTCCCGGAGGAACTTCGGCAACAGCCACCGCAGCGCCATACTTCCTGGCGATTTCAGTGATCCTCGGCCGGATCCGACCTGCGATTTCATGGCTTTGAGCTGTTCGTGCATGTTTGCCCACCAGGTTTACCTGTAGATCTGCCATGGTGGGTCCTTGGCGAAGAAAGTAGTGCCGTACCAGACCATTGAAATTAAATGGTGAGGCTGTTCCTCCGTAGATCTGAATGTCTGAAACTTCTGGTTCGGTACGAATCGCAGTTGCCATTTCCTGGGCGATTCTAGTGGTTTCCTCCAGCGTGGTGCCTTCGGGCGCATCAATAATGACTTGGAACTCCGATTTATTATCGAAAGGAAGCATCTTTACTTCCACCAGACCAAGCCCGACCAGACTGATTGAGGCTATCAGTAAACCAGCAATGGAAACGAGGAATGACCAGCGCCACACTGGTTTATCCAGCATGGGACCCATAACCTTGTGATAAAGACGGGTAAGTACATCATCGGGAACGTCATGCCCGTCATCGGATGCCGATTCGCCTGACTCCGTTCCCTTACCATTCTTAGGCAAATGCCTTTTAATGACGCGAACGGCGGCCCAAGGAGTTACCGTAAATGCGATAACGAGGGAAAAAAGCATGGCTGCGGTCGAGCCGATGGGAATGGGACGCATGTATGGTCCCATCAAACCCCCGACAAATGCCATCGGGAGAATGGCAGCAATTACGGCCCAGGTAGCCAGGATGGTTGGATTGCCCACTTCATCGACAGCTTCCAGGGCAATTTGTTTAATCGATTTGCTCCTGTTGGAACCCATCCGGACGTGCCGAACAATGTTCTCCACGACCACAATGGCATCGTCCACCAAAATTCCTATAGAAAATATCAGTGCGAAAAGAGTGATCCTATTGAGCGTGTATCCATAAATATAGAACACTAACAAGGTAAGTGCCAGGGTGGATGGGACAGCCAGGAGAACCACCGTTGACTCTCTCCAGCCAAGGAAGAAAAGGATCAGCAATGTCACGCCAAATATGGCGATTCCCATATGTAGTAATAATTCATTACTTTTCTCTGCTGCGGTATGACCATAATCCCTAGTTGTCGAAATCTCGATATCATCGGGAATCAGGGTGCCTTTCATGGAATCCACCTTGCTGAGCACTTCGTTAACCACGTCAATGGCATTGGCACCCGGACGTTTGGCCAGGCTCAGGGTCACTGCAGCCTCAAGAGTTCCATCAGGACCCGTGTACAATACATAGTTACTCGGATCCGTTGCTGCGTCCTTGATGGTTGCCACATTGCGTAGATAGACGGGTCGGTCAGCGAAAACTCCGACAACGATATTGCCAACATCCTCAGCGTCCTGAAGAAACTCACCGGCTTCGAGCAGGACGGAACTGTTGTCGAAGGGAAGGGCACCCAGTTGGTGGCTGTCATTTGCCGCCTTCAGGGATTGAATCAATTCAATTGGGTTGATCTGGTGAGCTGCCAGTGCGGCGTGATCCAGTTGCACCCGAATTTGTCGATGAGTCCCGCCAATCAATTTTGTTTCAGCCACCTGATCTATGGATTTGATCGAGTCATCGACCTGGGCCGCAATCCGACGAAGCATCAAGTGGTCGTAATTTGAACTGTGGAAAGTCAAGGCGAGAATCGGTACATCATCAATTGTCCGCGGCTTGATGATAGGATAGCTGACATCCGGTGGAATCTTATCAAAATTGGTCTGCAGTTTCTGGTTTAAACGAACCAGTGCCGCTTCCAGATTCGTTCCGACTTCGAATCGGACAATCACCATGGCGTTCCCCGGATTGGAGGTGGAGTAAAGGTACTCCACGTCGGGAATCTCCCAAAGGAATTTCTCCATTGGACGAGTGACCCGGTTTTCCACTTCCTCAGGACTGGCCCCCGGCATATTGACGAAAACGTCAATCATAGGAACCTTGATTTGTGGCTCTTCTTCCCGCGGAAGTTGCAAGATGGCGAAAACCCCAAGAAGAATCGAGGCGATGACTCCGATCAGTGTGAGCTTCGAGTCAATAAACATTGAGGCCAGGCGGCCTGCGTATCCGAATGATTTTTGCGTATTCACTTTTTAATCACAACAGGTTGACCATCACGGAGATTGGCTTCCGGATTGATGATAATAACAGTGTTTGCTTCCAGCCCGGAAATTATTTGGGTAAAACCGTTTTCCACCACGCCAGTACGGACAAGGTGCAACCGGGCCGTTTCGTCAATTACAGTGAAGACGCGGTTCATTTGTCCCACTGTACTTACTGCATTGTTGGGAATCCAAACTGACTTCGTTTGTCCAGCGGGCCAGTTTACTCCAACATATTGCCCTGAACGCACATCTGGATTATCCAAAGCCAGCTTGGCAAGGCGGGAACGACTTTGTGGATCGGCAGCAGGGGACCACTCGGTCAACACAGCTTCAAGCAGATTGCCGTCTGCTTCAACTTTGACAGCGGTTCCATATGGCAATGATGACAAGGAATCGGGAACCTGAACCTGGATCTCGCGTGAACCCTTACCATCGATTGTAAGGAGAGGAATTCCCGGTGTAGCCAAATCACCGCGACGGACCTTTTTGGATGTGATGGTTCCATCAAACGGAGCACGTATCGACATGTAGCTCTCCATGGTCACGGCTTCGGCCAGTTGTGCTTGTGCCAGGCGATTTTGATCTTCAAGCGTCCGGACCGTCTCTGCCGTCGTGGCATTTTGTTTTAATAATGCCGCTTCGCGTTCGAGGTTTCTTTCCACTTGGGCGAGAGCTGCACGGGCTTGCTCGACTTTGGCACCGATTTCATCAGCCCTCAGTTCCATCAGGATGTCTCCCTTAGATACTTCCTGACCGATTGCCAGATCGACGGAGGCCACCGTTGCCATAATTTTGGCAGCCACGATGGCTTGCTCAGCTGGATAAACCGTTCCTGGCAGGCGTTGGCTGCGTTGGTGGACCTTCTCTTCTGCCAGGTCGGTTTGTACCTCCACGGCTTCCAGTTCAGCAGCATGGTGACTGCTGCCATGATCGGAGCATCCGGCAGTCAGAAGAAGGGCTATTGCAGTAATTGTAGAGATTGAGAGAACTTTTTTCATTAGAATTCTAGTTAAGTATACGTTGACCTGAAACACGGCGCAGATGTGCCAGTGCCATTCGTTCCTGTGATGTGGCAATTGCCAGTTGAACACGGGAATCAATGAGTCGGCTTTCAACGCCGATCAGTTCTGTAGAAAGCAGGGTGCCGGCGGAAAACCGCTCGCGGCTCAATTCAGCCGCTTCAATTGCCTGATCCACCTGTTTGGCAGCGACGTCTTTCTGTGCGATTGCCAGTTCGTGCGCCAAACGGGCCTCTTCAAGCTCCATTTGCAGGGAAAGTTCTGTTCGGTGAATTTGCTCAAGGGCGGCTTTTTCACGTGCCTTGGCTGCGGCAATTTCAGACTTGGCCCGATGTCCGTCGAAGATCGGCATATTCATGACCAATCCAGCCGTCCAGCTGGTACCATCACCATCACGGCGCCATCCTTTGTCAGCTTGCCATGAGGCGTAGGCATCCATCGTTGGACGCTTACCAGCTCGGGCAGATAGAATACCTTGCGCGGCGGCTTCAGCAGCTTCCAGGGCTGCTAAATATTTCGGCCGTGATTTGATACTGAGTGAGGAAGGATAGGCTATTCTATCGATCGATGGATCGGAATCTGCCAGGGTGATTTTAGTTGTGGCAGGTTCACTAATCAGGAAGGCCATACGGATCCGAGCCATGCGAGCCTGATGTTGATGAGCCAGAAGTTCGCGTTTCAAGGCAGCCAGTTCCACTTCAAGGTTCAAGCGTTCAGTCCTGATCAGTTCTCCGGATTCTTCCTTGATTTTACTAATCCGCAGGTTCTCCTCCAGGACATCGATACCTGCATTCACTGAACGCACAATATCATCGGCCTGACGGATGCTGAAATAAGTGGAAACAACTGCATCTTCCAAGGCTGACTCAGCCGCCTTAACTTGATGTTCACCCGCAGTCCGTATATGTCTTGCTATCGAGCGGTTAGCATCCCTGGCACCACCACTGTATACCCTGTAACGCGCTTCCAGTTGTCCGGTAAAGGCATCCAGTTGTCCGGGATCGTTGAAATCGATGGTGTTGTCGAATGTTCCTTGTGAAAGGATAGCACCAAATCCCTGCATCGGATTGTTCGTCTGCACGTAATTGATCCGCGCAGAAAGGTATGGGTAACTTGCTGAGGCAGCAGTTACTTCCATCGCTTCCAGCTCTTGTAGACGGGCTCGGGCGGTCTCAGCATCCGGATGCCGCTCCACAGACAACTGCAGTGCTTCTACCAATGTGAGTTCCATGCCATTGGCCACTATAGTGACCATTCCAGCCACTCCCACCGACACGATTTTCCTGATATCTGTCCAGCCCATCTTGTATGATTTCTACTAGTGAATGTTTTATTCCTTGGAACCAAATGCACATCCTCCGCTCAGTCCCAACTTGGAAAGTACCGTAGCAGCTGGACAAAAACCTGTAAAGGCTGCTTGTAGCAGGTTCGCGCCAACGAAGGCTGTGAAGGCTAATGCCCACGGTGTCCAGATCACTCCAAGGATCACACTTATTAGGATACAGGTGCCGGCCACTGCCATCACTCCTTTGTCTACGTTCATTCCGGTTGTTTTTTTTGCTTGCATGACAGAAGGTAATTTAGGAATATCTAATTAAGTCAACTCTTAATTAAGGAAAAACTAAATTAATGAAAAAACCTGACATGGAAGACATGGCATCAAGCAGCGGCTTGAGTGAAGCGACATCGGTATTGGGCATGATGAGCCACGGTGACCGACTGCGGGTCCTATGCAACCTCTCGACAGAAGGGGAGATGACAGTTGGGGAATTACTGGAGCGGATCGATCTGAGCGGATCGGCGCTTTCGCAACACTTGGCAAAGCTCCGAAAACACGGATTGGTGGAGACAAGAAAAGACCGTCAGAATGTTTATTACCGGGTGGGAAGGGATGACGTGGAAAAGATTCTGAGCACGTTGTATCAACTCTACTGCAAGTAAGTTAATAAATTAGTAAATCTAAACTCACTTATTTTATCCATGGGTTTTATGATCAGGTAACAACTTCTGAACAGTCGCATTATTAGGTTGCTAATATGTATTAATGCCCCAATCTCCCGCCTATTGTTTTATATTGATGGCGGATTCTGACGATGAAACTAGCATTATGA
>JAUVDD010000396.1 GCA_030595525.1 Puniceicoccales bacterium | reverse complement strand
CGCATCTTCAATGCGAGTAATTCCACAAACTTTAACCTGAGTCTGCATCGCTATCTATCAATCCTTGTCTGAGAAATAACTGATCAGCGCTTCCACAATTCCATCCAACCCGGGACTCTCTGCCTCGACCGCCACCGGAATGCCGGCATTTTTCATCTTTTCAGATGTAGTGGGCCCAAAACTACATAAGGCCGGAATTGCCGCACCTTTTTCGAGCTTCAGATGCTGCGCCTGATTACCAAATGCCTCAACTGCGGAGGCACTGGCAAAAATAATTGCATCGGCACCATTTTTCCGAAACATAGCCGCTTCTTCACTACTTTCCAAATCACAGAAATGCGTCGCATACACCTGCAGGGTATCAACAATAGCACGCTGGTCCCACAGTTCCTTGGTCAGGTCCTCACGATTGCGATTTCCGGTGATGACAAGGATCTTTGTGTTATCCAAAGTTTGTTGTTCAGCCAATGCCTTGGCCAGATCCACAGCTGTTGCCTTGGGCGCAACCAGATCCGGTTTCAAATGAAATTCAGCTAGTGCTTCAACGGTTCCTTTTCCAACCACTCCAATTCGCACAAATCCCAGTGATCGAATATCTTCAAACACATTCAGAAAGGTCGAAAGGAAATGTTTAACGCCATTTCGGCTGGTAAAGAGCAACCACTCATAGGAAGCAAACTCCTTGAACACCTCAGCCACGGCCTCCTTGTCGGCTTCCTCACGAACATCAATCAGGGGAATACACAATGTCGTCGCGCCAAGTGAGTTCAGGCGCCCGGCCAACCGACTGGCGCCAGCTGGATTACGGGTCAGGACAATCGTCCTTCCTTGTAATGGCTGAGTCTGGATCAAGAGCGAATTTCCTCCAAAATGGATTCCGCAAAGCCCGGTTTTTTCCAATCGTCTTCCACTGATAGTTCAACCAGCTGATATCCGAAACTCTCGTCAAAGATGTACAGGTTCAACCCCTCCACGTGTGCTGCAGTTGCGGTGTGGCAACCACCACCCATGGCCGCCAGAATGGCTCGTTCCAGATGAACTGCCTTGGCGGTAGTTTCACACAGGATTCCTTCGTACAAAGCACAATCTGCCGTACGGACTTGTAGACCAATTGCACCCTGTCCCGCTGCCGGAACAGATTCCGTCAGGGAAATTGGCTCAAACCTCAGACCTTTCCAACTGTCGATCCCGAGTCGATAAAGCCCGGCCTTGGCCATACCAGTGGCATCGGCGAATCCTTCGGTTATCTTGGTCATTCGGGTCTGTACGTTGCCGCGAATCTCCTTCCAGGCAGCTGTTGGAAACAATTCCTTCAACTGTGCCCGGCGTCGGGGACTGCTGGTGGCAATCAATGTGGGTTCCTTCACCGACTCACGAACAATCAATACATCATTCGCGGGTGCCCGTGGGAGAAATCCAACCAGAGATACCCCTTCCGGCATTTCAGTAGGAAGATCCTTAGTGGAATGAACCGCCAAGTCCGCCTTGTTATTGACGATCGCCTCTTCGAGAGCCGACGTAAATAACCCTTTTCCGCCAGTTGTTTCCAGAGACCATGCCAGACGGTCATCGCCTGTGGTGCTCATCGGGATAATTTCGAAGGACCAGTCCGGCCGCAGTTCCTGCAGCTCGCTGATCGCCATTTCGGTCTGGCGCATGGCCAGAGGCGACTTCCTTGTCGCTACACGTATCGTTCGTTTGTCCATTGTAGAAAAGAAAACACCCGGCCGGCCGGTATCATCGCCGACCGGCCAGGTGCCGAAAATTAGGATATTAAATTAGTTGGAATAGCCAGCCTGAGATCCCTGGATGTCGCGTTTCTTCACCCAAGGCATCAAACTGCGCAGACGAGCACCGGTCTTTTCGATCGGGTGCTTGGCTCCGTCATTTTGGAACTGCTGGTAGTTCGGGAATCCGGCATCGGCTTCCTTTACCCACTCGCGAGCGAACTTTCCGTTCTGAATTTCCGTCAGGATTTTCTTCATGGAACGCTTGGTTTGGGCAGTAATGACGCGCGGTCCGCGGGTATAGTCACCGTATTCGGCAGTTTCCGAAATACTGAATCGCATACCACTGACTCCTGCCTCGACCATCATGTCGACGGTCAGCTTCAGCTCATGCAAGCATTCGAAATAAGCCATTTCCGGTTGATAACCAGCTTCGACCAAAGTCTCATAACCGGCCTGTACCAGCGCACTGGCACCACCACAAAGAACTGCCTGCTCACCGAACAAGTCGGTTTCAGTCTCTTCCTTGAAAGTTGTCTGGAGAACACCAGCGCGGGCCGAGCCAATTCCCTTGGCCCATGCCAAAGCAACCTTCTTGGAATCGCGAGTGGAACCCTTCAGCACGGCGATCAATGCCGGAACGCCTTTGCCTTCCTGGTATTGTGTACGAACAGTGTGGCCGGGGCCCTTCGGAGCAACCATGATAGTATTCACACCCTTCGGAGGGGTGATCAAACCATAATGGATGGCAAAACCGTGGATAAATACTAACGTCTTCCCTTTGATCAGATTGGGCTCGATTTCACTTTCGTAAACCGACTTTTGCTTCATGTCCGGAACCGCCACCAAGATGACGTCAGCCTTCTTCACTGTCTCCGCTACCGAAAACACCTCAAATCCAAGCTTTTTAGCTACTGGAATCGATTTGCTGCCTTCGTAGAGGCCGACAATC
>JAUVDD010000288.1 GCA_030595525.1 Puniceicoccales bacterium | reverse complement strand
GGCATGATACCGGTTATCGATGAGGATGACTTTCACCTGCTTCCCTTGTGGGCCGAAAACATAGCTCGTGTAGATACCTTTCTGTTTCCGACGTGGCGAATCCTTTGGTTCTTCCAGAAAATCAAGGGCGAGTCTTTGAGTCATAACCTTTCCGGTGTACCACTTTCCGGAATTGTTTTCTCCAAAATCATGGTCATCCCATGTGCCAACTACTGGAACAGTTTCTCGAAGCTTCCTATAATCGCTGTTTGAGAACTGGATCTGGTACTTTTCCAGAATGACGGCTTCTTCCGTACTGTCACCGTAGACATTGTCACCTCCCCATATCCACAGATCCAGATTATTGCTCAGGATGGTCTGCCAATACTGTTGGGGTCGGTCATGCCGATTGCATGATCCGAAGGCAATCGTTTCCAGTGGCGCGTCGTAGTCCTCCGGATAATACGCGGAGAGTGGAGTCAACGCTCCTATGAGGATTGTTGAAATAATTAGGGCCGGGCTGATGAATTTCCAGAGCATACCCATTCCATATAGCAATAATTTTAAGATTCAAGTATGGTATATCCTGATTGCCTCATTCACGATCAGGTAGAATAGTTCAGCTGTCCCTAACTACTAATCCGATCTCATTATTTATGACATATGCACAATTAATAACTTTTTTGTTTGGAAGTGTATTTCTGTGCATCAGCACGGTTAGCCAGGCCGAACAAATGGAAACAGGGAGGCTCCAGGGCCTCTGTGGGGGAGTCGCGGTGGATGATGATGGATTGCTCAGGATAAAGGAGCTTCGGCGGCTGCTGGAAACGAATCCACACGTATCAGGCGTGTTACTGATGGCCAGTTGGAAAACGCTTGAACCGGAGCCTGGAAAGTTCGAGTGGAAGAATCTTGACGAGGCAATCGCATTGGCACGGAAGCACAACCGTTTCTACAAGTTGAAGATCCAACCGGGAACAAGTACACCAAAATGGGTTTATGCTAAAGGAGCGGCAGCTTTTGAAACGAAGGGGAGTAATCCGTACAGGAAAGATACTTACAAAAAACCTCTGTATCTTCCGATCCCCTGGGACGCGGATTACCTTCGTGAATTTAAGCACCTGATTGATTCCGTAGGAGATCGCTACGCTGATGATCCCTACTGTGCTGGAATCGTCATTACGGGCGCCAATTACCAAAGCGGGGAATCCCACCTGCCAAAGGAACCGGAGGATAGGGAAAAGTGGGAGAAACTGAATTATCAGGACTATTTGGCCGGAGCATATGAGCGGATTATTGGGATCTGGGCAGAAGCATTTCCCAAGCAGCAGTTATGTTTGCATGTTTCTGTACCGATTACTCGATCTGATGGAATTCTTGATAAGGTCATCGAGAATGCGTCAAAGGAATATCCCGATCGCTTCACTTTGCAGAACTGCCAATTGAACGGAAAGAAGGACAACATTTCGCTGTATAGCTATGGTCTTATCCAGAAGTATGTCGGGCGCCTTCACGTCGGTTACCAGAGTGTTGCCTACATTGGCTCGGAGCGCCAAGGGGATACGAAGGTATCCATCTACAATTACGTCCGCGGCAAAGGCGAATACTGGGAACTCTGGCGGGGCAATTCATTGGATGTGGATCTATGTGAATCGCTTCTGAAGGAAATAGATCGGGCCAGGGAAATTGGCATTGATGCTTACCGGGAGAGCTTGTCGGATATGCAAAAGAAGATTTTGGCAGAATGAATTTAATAACTTATCCGGATGGTTAAGTTATCCAAGGATCCGAACGGTAATGTCTTGTAACCGTTAAGCCGGATTGACTATTAGGATTCCGATCAAATAATCGTCTCCGTTATGCCAAAGACGCTGAATTGTTTAGTCCTGATTCTTTCTTTCTCATTTCTCCAGTTGGCTGGAGCTGCAAAGCGCCCGAACATCATTCTGCTGATGGCGGATGACTTCGGATATGAGGCCATTGCCTGTAATGGGAGCACTACCTATGAAACACCAGCCTTCGACCGGATAGCGGCCCAGGGAATGCGGTTTACCAACGCCTATTCCCAGCCAGTTTGCACGCCTTCGCGGGTGAAGATCATGACAGGTCAATCCAACGCGCGAAATTACGTCTCCTTTGGTGTGCTCAGGGAGGGTGAGGTCACTTTTGGTAATATTCTAAAGGAGGCGGGTTACAAGACAGCGATTGCCGGCAAGTGGCAATTGTCTGGAAATGATTCCAAATCCCTGAAGGGAATGTGGTGGCAGGACGCCGGTTTTGACGAAAGCTGCATGTGGGCATACGCACATTATCTGCAACCAAATGATCTGGAACATTTCATCGCCAACAGTTCCTTGAAAAAGGGAAAGGATTCATCCCGCTTCTGGAATGCCTCGGTTTTGCAAAATGGCGTTTATCGTCCAACCACTACGGACGATTTCGGGCCGGATATTTATTCAGGATTCCTGATGGACTATATCGAGAAGAACAAGGATGAGGAGTTTTTTATCTATTATCCGATGGCGCTGACTCATGGGCCATTTGTTCCGACGCCGCATTCGAAGAATTACTCTGAAAAAGACAAGTATGGTAGCGACAAGAAATACTTTGGTGATATGGTCCGGTATACCGGGTATATCCTTGAGAATATCATCAAGAAACTTGATGAAGTTGGCATCGCTGAAGACACGCTTGTTCTGTTCACCTGTGATAATGGTACCGGACGTGGCATCGTGTCATGGATGGGCGATCGCCTGGTGACGGGAGGAAAGGCTTTCCCGGTAGATGCCGGAACGCACGTTCCGTTGATTGCTTACTGGAAGGGAAAGATTCAACCGGGAAGCGTTTGTCATGATTTGGTTGAATTCAGTGATTTCATGACAACCTTGGCGGAAGCAGGGAATGCAAAACTACCGACTGATCGAGTCCTTGATGGGAGAAGCTTTCTTCCACAATTGCTCGGGAAGAAGGGTAATCCAAGAAAGAGCATCGTTGTTCACTATGACAAGGATCCCGACTCGAATACACCCAAGTTCAGGCGCGTGCGTTTTGCCTATGATGGGACATACAAACTCTACCTGGATGGAAGAATGTACGAAGTCGCAAGGGATTACTTGGAACAGAGTCCATTGAACATGGTTGAGGCGCCGCGCAGAACAAAGCAGGCACGAGCCCAGCTCCAGAGTGTATTGGATGAGTATCCCGAATGGGAACCGGACAATTCCACATTTAAGGGTGAGAACTCAAAGGACTTTCAGAAGTTCCTCGATTTACAGGCTGATTTGGATAAATAAATGAAAGCGAAAATGAAGTTAATTACAGTTAAG
>JAUVDD010000144.1 GCA_030595525.1 Puniceicoccales bacterium | reverse complement strand
GGGACTCCAATTGGGCATGGTTTACCGTCCAACGGAAGCAACTTCCATAGGTTTTGTCTATGTTAGCCCACAGAAAGTCACTCACGGTGAAGTCGTAAACATGGGTGCTGGTTTTCAAGACCTGGCCCTGGAAGCTCCTCAACAAATTGGCGTGGGTGTTGCCTACGAGATGAATGAGGGACGCCTTGTAGTCGGAGCCGATCTCAAATGGATCAACTGGGCACAAGCTATTGGTTACAAGGATTTCGGATGGGAAAACCAGGTAGTCCTTGCCCTAGGTGTGCAGTACGAGGCTATCAAGGATAAGCTCGTTCTTCGCGCAGGCTTGAACTATGGCAATAATCCGGTTCAGGCAAGCAACGGATGGGATGGATCATTTGATTTCAATACTGGTTATCCGAACGACATGAAATCGGTACAAGGAATCATCATGCCGAGATACTATTATGAAACCTTCAGAATCATTGGTTTCCCGGCTATCGTAACAACCCACATCACAATGGGTATGACCTATCACATGAGTGACAAGTTCGCCTTGAGTCTGGCCTTCATGAAGGCTTTGGAACAGGACCTCGTTGAAACTGGCATTGGGCCAACAGGTGCTCCTACAACTGTAAAATCCACCTTGAGCGAAATGAGCTTCGAGCTCGGGCTCAGTTGGAAATACTAATGCTCTCCCTAAAACTACCCATTCGTCACAATACAGGCTGGTTGGCGATTCCAGCCAGCCTGTTATTGATGTTTTCAGGGTGCCAGACTGATGAGCCTGCCAAGCAGAATGTTCCATCGGTATCCCATCACTCTGCCTCTGAGCTTTATGATGAGGGGAGTCCCTTTCATAAAATTTTCACCAGTGAAGCAGACTTCGTGATTCTCACCTTTTTCGATTTGTATTGTGTCGCCTGTCAGCAGTCGGCCGATAACTTTAAAATTCTGGGAGAACGTATTCCCGTGGCCTTCCCTGATAAGAAATTTCAGGTTACTGGCGTAGGAATCGGTGATACCGAATTTGAACTTGGCGTTTTCCTAAGGAAATACGCTTTAGGCTACGATTGTTTGGCAGATCCTGAAAAGGAATTCGAAGTGCCCTTCGCTATTCGTGGGACTCCTACTGTGCTTGTTTTTCAAAGAAGAGGACCCGATTGTCAGGAAATCTATCGACATGAGGGAAGATTTCGTTTGGACGATCTGGAACAAATGGTGACTAAGGTAAAAGAATACCTCTAAACCAACTAATTTAATGGCTTTTCCAACTCTATTTATTCTCGGTACAACAATCATGTCCTGTAATCCGCAGGTCATGTGCACAATATCCGAACCGGTTGATCTTCCGATCTTCCAACCTGGCTATCTGGATCCCGTGGATAGCCAAACGCACTTGAAGGTTGGTCAAAAAGCCCCCGATTTCTTGCTCCCAAGCCTATCTGGAGAAGAGGTGCGCTTAAGCGAGCTGATCAAGGACAAGGCAGTTGTCATCACTTTTGTTCCAGCTGCCTGGACACCAATCTGCTCTGAGCAATGGCCCGGTTATAATGTGGCGGAGCCATTCTTTGAGGAAGCCAATGCCATCTTGATTGGTATAACCGTTGATAACCTGCCTACCCTGCACGCTTGGACAGAGGAGATGGGCGGTGTCTGGTTTGAGGTGCTTTCAGATTTTTATCCACATGGGAAAGTGGCTGCACAGTTTGGGATATTGAGATCTGTGGGCATGTCGGAACGGGCTCTTTTCATTATCGATCAAGAAGGCATCATTCAGTATATCGATGTTCACGATATCAACGAACGTCCACCATTGGATGAGTTGATTCATGCTCTTGAAACGCTAAAAAAGTAAACTGACTGCATTCGTTTGGAGAAATTACTTTTCACCCGTCTATAAACCGGGTTAGATGCCTACATGTATATGAAGGGCATAAATCTCAGCAGCAATGGATGATTCCGGAAAAGTTGCCGGGATAGAATTATCCATGGAAGACTCATGGCTGGAACTGAGGTTTAGCGGGGATTGGTCAATTCATGGGATTTTGCCCGAAATCGCAGAGATCATTCCATCAATTGAGCTTTCAGAATCCATTCTTGGCATTCGGCCCCTATTGAATGATGCGATTGAGTTCGATAGCAGTCTCGCCAGTTTCATCTTTCAAGTTTCACGTGAAGCAAATTCAAGGGGATTGAAACTAGATTATTCTCCCCTGCCCTCGAATCTACTAAAGCTTATTGAATTGGGCCAACAGGTGGTCCAAGCGGGTGATTCCGTTTCTTCAGAGGTTAAATCAAAAAACTGGATTGAAGAATTTGGAGAGATCTCAGTTCGTTATATTGAAGGCACCCTGGAGATTGCCACATTTACCGGTGATTGGGTAATTGCTCTCTCTCGATTACTGCGAGGGAAAGCAAAGATCCGCTGGGACGATTTCTGGCAGATCATGAAATCAGTCAGTGTTGATGCGCTGCCCATAGTAGCACTCATTAGCTTTCTTATTGGTGTAATAATTGCATTTCTTGGAGCGGTTACCCTCAAGCAATTCGGAGCAGAATTCGCCGTAGCATACTTGGTCGGGTTTGGAATATTGCGTGAGATGGGTGCCATCATGACAGGCATTATCATGGCCGGGCGCTCTGGGGCGGCTTTCGCTGCACAAATCGGCAGCATGAAGATTAACGAGGAAATCGATGCCTTGAAAACATTGGGAATCTCCCCCATTGAGTTTATCGTTCTTCCACGATTGCTGGCTTTGGTCATAATGATGCCCCTACTGACTTTGTTTTCCAATGTCATTGGCATATTAAGCGGCTGGTTGGTGGCCGAGGGATTAATGGGAGTTCCTGGGCCGGTGTTTTTTGTGGAAATGCAATCTGTTTTGTATATCGGAGATTTCCTTCTCGGTCTTTTCAAGGCCTGTGTTTTCGGAGTACTCGTCGCAACGGCCGGTTGTTTACGTGGCCTGCAATCAGGAACTGGCGCGGATGCAGTAGGTGTTGCTGCAACAAGAGCGGTTGTGGCAGGAATTACTTTAATTGTATTCTCTAACGCGTTGATCGACTGGGCTGCAGCAACGATCGGAATATAATGAAAGCTTCAGCAGAAATACGTATTGAAAACCTGACCATGGCCTATGGTCAGCGGATTATTCAGCAGGACCTGAATTTTGAGATTCATTCGGGTGAGGTAATGGCAATAATGGGTGGCAGCGGATGCGGAAAAAGTACTTTGTTGAGGCATTTACTTGGATTGAGGGAGCCAGCCAAGGGTAATATTTTCTTCGGTGACCAATCCTTCACCGACGCAAACTTAAAGATGAGGCAATCCATATTGAGGAAATGCGGAGTCTTGTACCAGGGCGGCGCTCTTTGGAGTTCGATGACGGTCGGAGAAAATGTGGCCCTCCCTATCGAGGAATTCACCGGGCACAGTAAAAGCAAAATCCGGGAACTTGTCCGGTTTAAATTGTCGCTGGTTGGATTAGGGGGATTTGAAAATTACTATCCTGCAGAAATTAGTGGTGGCATGAAAAAGCGTGCGGGTCTGGCACGTGCTCTGGCTCTGGATCCGGAAATTCTCTTTCTCGACGAACCTTCTGCCGGATTGGATCCTGTTTCTTCACGACGATTGGATGAGACTATAATCGAATTAAAAGAAAGCCTTGGTTCCACGATTGTCATGGTAACACACGAGTTGCCCAGCATCTTCTCCGTTGCCGACCGGGCGGTGTTTCTCGACGTCCATGAGAAGCGGATGACAGCTATCGGCAAACCAGCGGATCTACTTAAGAATCCTCCCAGCAAATCTTTACATCAATTCCTTACACGAAACTTTACTGAATACAGCAATGAAACGAATTAAGAACTCAACAATAGTCGGGATCTTTGTATTGGCAGCCTCCTTTCTTGGCATGTCTACAATCATTTTTGTCGCATCCATGAAACTGTTCCGAGCGGAGGAAACCCTGCTGGTCTATTTTGATGAATCCGTAAACGGCTTAAGTGTTGGTGCCGCCGTTAAATACAAGGGTGTTCCTATCGGCAAGGTGAAGAACATCATGATTTCCTATAATCAGCCGGACCTTATAGGCAGCTCCTTTATTCCGGTTTTTCTTGAAATTGACCTCACAAAGGTGGGTAGAAAACAGGATGAAGGCATAACAATAAATTTCGATAATCCTGTGGAAATTGAGCAGATTATCAACGATGGTATTCGTGCAAAATTGCAGTTAGCCAGTTTTATCACAGGTCAGTTATTTGTTGAGCTGGATTACTTCGTTGAACCCGAGTCGAGCTACAAACTGATTCAACTCAATCCAGAATTTGTTGAAATTCCATCAGTTCCTTCTGACATGAAGGAATTCGGTACAACTGCCTCAGATATCATGGCCCAGTTTGCATCACTGAATATCAAGGGAATTGGTGATCAATTTAGTGCACTACTGGAGAAGCTGGATAACTTGGTGGCTGAACTGGATGTTTCCGAAATGAGCCATGCAGTCGTGAATACAGCTGATTCCATTAGTGATACCCTTGAATCCATGCAGCTCGATGTGACCATGGAGGAATTCAGGGATACATTAACCTCACTGAGATCTGCAGCGGTGAAAATGGAATCGGTTATTGATCCAGCGGTCGATAACTACCACGAGACCCTCGACAATATTAACGATACGCTGCAAAGCGGGAATCGTGTCCTGGAAAACCTGGACGATTTAACCCGATCCGACGGGAGCTTGCGTCATGAACTTTTGGATACACTGGATGCACTTAAACAAGCCGCCAGGAGTGCAGATGAATTAATGTCCTACCTCGAACGCAATCCGAAGGCGCTTTTGTCCGGACGAGAACAACCATAACAAGTTAGACACTCTTATGAAAATTCAAAGACAACCCGTTCGACTAAATATTACCATCCTGCTTTCCCTGGTTTTGGCACTGATCACATCAGGTTGCATCAACCTTGATCCTGTAAGTGACACAACACAGTTTTATGTCCTTCAAACAAATCGCAAACCGGTTCATGTCGATTCGTCCAAACAGGTTTTAATAAGAAACCTGAATCTCGCGG
>JAUVDD010000280.1 GCA_030595525.1 Puniceicoccales bacterium | reverse complement strand
ATCGCCTCAAGGACGGCCAACCGGTAGACCGCAATGCGCTCCCGCGAAACGGCGAGGCTCCGGTCCACATCCGCCCGACGGGAACCGCCATCGAGGATCGGTCCCAAAAGGCTGGCGGCAAGGTTCTCTGTCCAGTCCGAGAACAGGTCGCTCCATTCATCCGTTGAAGAAGAGACGGAGCCGGTCAGCGAAATCGAAGGTAGCCTCGCAGCGCGCGCTGCGGCGACATTCGCGTCCGCTGATTCGAGATCCATCCGCGCCGCCTGCACGTCCGGTCGGTTGGCCAGCAAACGCGCGGGCAGGCCATCCACTGGCCGGATGGGTAATTCCGGCAACTCTTCAGCGACGAGCCGGATGTCGGTTCCAGGCGTGCGTCCTGTTAAAATGGAAATACGGTTCTGAAGCCGACTGATATTCGCCTGCACAGGAGGGAGCTTTGCCTCCGACCCGGCTAGCTGCTGACGCTGCTGCAATACGGCAAGTGAGGTTGCCTGCCCACGGTTGTACCGAAGCTCCAAGGCCTCGAGTTTCTTGCGACTGGACTCCAATTGACTTTCGTAAATGGAAAGAATCTCGTTCTGCGCAAGCCAATCGAAAAAGGTGTCTGCCAGATTAGCCGAAAGAGTCATGGCCGCCGTCTGCACATCAAACTTTGACGCCTCGAAATTCGCCAGGGCGGCCCGCCTGGAAGAATTCAATTCTCCCCACATGTCGACTTCATAGCTGGCATACAAACCGGCAGAATAATTGTTCGTGGTGACGGTACCCGCTCCCATGTCCGCTCGCCTTTCCGAGGCATCGCCCCTGACATTCAACTTCGGCCAAAGAGAGGCACCGCTTTTTCGTGCAGAGGCTTCTGCTTGCTCCAGGCGAGCCGCAGACTGTTCCAAGGTCAGGCTGCCGGAAAACGCCTGCTGCATAAGCTGATTCAACTGCGCTGATTCAAAATCGAGCCACCAACGGGCCTGCTGGTTAACCACCACAGAATCGACACTCATGCCAGGTGGTACGTAGCCGTTAAGGACGCCATCCCGCTTTGGCTCCATCATTCGACAGGCATTCAACAGCAGAACTGTTGCCCCGGCCACCAGTATTGTGACTGTTTTTCTCAATATCAAAATGTCTCTCCTTTCAGAAATATTGCTATGGCAATCGAGTTTGTGACTGAATTTCAGGTGTTAAATCTTCATTGGATGAGATCTTACCGGATAAATGACCAGGTAGTCACTATTCGCTCCAATGCCATTCAACATAAGATCCAGCAAATCCTCTACAGGGGTACCATTCCCCAGGTTCATACAAGTGATGGATTTCTGAAGAATTAGTCCCCTGAAAAGGCACACTACCGAGTTGTAGTCAAGATTCTCTCTCCGGATTCCAGTCTTCGCCGCATATTCAAAGACCTGCGTCAAAATTCTATTCAGCCGCTGTTCATGCCCCTGCATCCTCCTTAAGGAATCCCCATGCTTCCGCTTCGGTCCCTGGGCATGCATCATCCGGATACTAAAGTCGTTTCCGAGGATCGATAAATCACTGAAATGATATACCGGATAATTGTTCTTCCAATATATTAAGAAACATCAAATACTCGGGGCATGAACACACGAGTTTTACTAGCGGCAATTTGCTCCTTTATGTTTTGTTTCTCCACTGTCCTGGCCGACGATAGCATCAGCGATAGTGTCGGCGTCGGATCCAAGCCATCAAAGAATTCTGAGGTGATTTTCGATGGTACCCACGACATGCTTCATGCAAAATGGGTATACTGGGAGGGACCGAGGTTCTCCTCATCGATGCCCATCAAATGGGAAATTGTTGAAGACCCGGTCGACGATGGAACCGCTGTTTCAACGATGGAGCCTGCCGCTGCGGGCGGTAAGTACGGTGCTGCCGACATCGTGACAAAAAAGAAGTTTCGCGACTTCCGACTGCACGTTGAGTTCTTGATTACCAAGACGGGCGGAAACAGCGGCGTGTATCTGCAGAACCGTTTTGAGATACAGGTATTGGATGGCGACAAAACCAAACACGGCATGGGAGCAGTTATCAACGAAACGGAGTCACCCTACGAGGCCTACAATGGTATCGGTAAATGGAACTCCTATGACATTCGATTTCGAGCAGCTCGATTCGAGGATGGAAAGCTTATAGAGCAACCGCTTGTAACAATGTATTTCAACGGCAAGAAGGTTCACGTGAATGTGGTGATACACAAAGTCTGGGGCGGCCCCAATTCTGGAGTTGATGGCGGCAATGACAAAGGCTTTGGCATCACAGACACACCGCAAGGACTGAAACTTCAGGCGGAAGGTCACGACGTTCGTTATCGCAACATCTGGATTGAGAAACTCGACATCAAAGAAGCCGATACAGATTTCTGATTTATCTTGATACGATGCTTATGAAATGGCGTTGAAGTTGTAAATCCCTCGACCCGGATTCCCAAGGAGCAGATTTGCGGCGGGATCGTTGTCAAAGCGCTCACGTTTTGCATTCCACTCCAGAGGACGCTCTAGACGATAGGCCATATTCGCCAAAATACACATGCTTGCTACGCGGTGTCCTGATTCCATATCCATGGTTGGCGTCTTCCGGGATTTGATGCAATCGAACCAATTCTGCAAATGGATGACTCCGGCATAATTGCCTTTGGGAACCTCGTGTTGCATACCGTTAGCCTTGGCAAACTCGGTGACTTGTTCATCGAGGAAAACTCTACCATCCCCTCCCTTGACAATTATTTTTCCTTTAGAGCCATGATAAACCGCACCAAAATCAAAGTCTGCTGCCTTTATCCCTGGCTGTGACCAATCGACGGTCAGTTCGGGTTTATCAAACTCATAGGAAACATGGAAATTGGTCGGGCAATTCCAGAGACCTGATTCGGGAACCTTGCCACTGGCCACAATTCGCGACGGCCCGGTACGATCGAGTTCCATGAACATTGAAATCAGGTTGAACACATGCGCTCCCCGATCGCGAATCTGACCACCACCGAGATCCAGCATCCATCGGAAATTCCGATGGCAGTAATCAGGATTGTAGGGTCTCATTTGGGCGGGCCCAAGCCACTTGTCCCAATCAAGATTTGGCGGAGCTTTTCCGGTTTTGGCAGGATCGCCGCCAATCGGATTATCGTTATGCCAGCACTCAATCCGGTTTACATGGCCAATATTCCCTTCTTGAATAAACTTTCGCAACACGGCCGCCCCCGGGTGGTTCCGTCCCTGTGATCCCACTTGTACCACCCGCTTGTAGCGTTTGGCTGCATCAACCATGGCACGGCCTTCTCCGATATATTTACAGGCAGGCTTTTCCACATAGACATCTTTTCCAGCCTGGCAGGCATGAATCATCATAAGCGCATGCC
>JAUVDD010000005.1 GCA_030595525.1 Puniceicoccales bacterium | reverse complement strand
TTATTAATGCAACTCGGTGCACTGGATGAGACCCAGAGTCTGACTCCGCAGGGGAGGAAGTTGTCACATCTACCCGTGGATCCGACTGTCGGACGGATGCTGCTGGAAGCAAACCGGGAAGGTTGTGTTAGCGAGGTATTGGTAATTGCTTCCGGACTCAGTATTCAGGATCCACGTGAGCGTCCGATGGATGTGGCAAAAGAGGCGGATGAAATGCATCGCAAGTTCCGTCATGAAGAATCCGATTTCCTGACGCTTCTGAACATCTGGGACGCCTACCACGACGAGATGGAACGGCTGACCCAGAACCAGTTGCGGAAATTCTGCAAATCACATTTCTTATCCTATTTACGCATGCGGGAATGGCGGGATATTCATTCCCAGTTGGAGCGAACGCTTCGCGAAATTAAAATGTTCCGTGAAAGTACTGAACCAGCAGAGTATGAGCAGATTCACAGGGCACTGCTGAGTGGATTGTTATCGGGAGTCGCACAGAATGAAGAAGTGAACCACTACCGGGCTACGAGAAATCGCAAGGTGATGGTGTTTCCGGGTTCGGCACTTTTCAAGAAAACGGATCGCTGGGCAAAAAAGAAAGCAGGGAAGAAAGGCGGCGATCCCGCGAATGCGGGACCGAAGACTAAGAGTGCCAAATGGATACTTAGTGCAGAGTTTATGGAAACGAGCCGGTTGTACGCTCGTACAGTCGCACGGATTGACCCAGCTTGGGTTTTGCGTGTGGGAGCGCATGTATTGACGCATCGCTACACGGAGCCGAATTATGATGAGAAGGGTGAACGTGTCATGGCGCGTGAACGAATCCTGCTCTACGGATTGGAGGTTGCAACAAAGCGTACGGCGTATGTGCGGATTAATCCGAAGGTGGCGACAGAAATCTTTATTCGTGAGGCGCTGGTGGAAGGTCGCTTGCGAACACACATGCCTTTCAATGAACACAACCAGCGTCTTTTGGAAGAAGTTCGGGATCAGCAGACCCGCCTGCGTATGAGCGGAACATGGGCACTGGAGGAGCGGCTTTACAGATTCTATGAAGAGCGTCTTCAATCAGTCGGTTCCTTCGGTGACTTGAAAGCATTCATGCGTGACCAGCACGGTGGAAAAGCAGATTTTCTTTTTGCTGAGGAGGCAGATTTGCTTCCAGAAAAAGATGATGAAGATGGGATACGGAATTTTCCTGACAGTGCCGATCTAAGTGGGATTCGTTTGGATTTGTCTTATGCATACAAACCCGGTGACGAGGAAGATGGAGCCACGTTAAAGATTCCCGTCGAGCAATTCGAATCAGTTGATGCTGGATTGATTGACTGGGCCGTGCCCGGGTACATTCAGCAGCGGATTGAATTTCTCCTGCGTGGATTACCCAAGGAAACCAGGAAGCAGCTTTTTCCGATGGCGGATGTTGTGCAGGAGCTGTCCATTGGGGTTTCTCCTGACAAAGGCAGCCTTGTGGACCAATTGACAAAACTGATCTGGGACACCCGTCAAATCAAGATCTGGCCGACAGACTGGGCTCCCGATGCCGTACCCGATTACTTAAAACCTCGACTGGAAGTGGTTGATCAGAAAAAACGGACCGTGGCGACGGGTCGCAACTGGGATCAGGTTAATCAACAGTACAAACTGGCGGTTCGTTCATCGTTCGAGAAGGGAGAAGGTCGTGATCAGTTGAAGGTCTGGCAGGATGGTTGCCGGAAATACGAAAAGAAAGAAGTCTCGTTGGAGTCTCTTCCAGAAATGCCATTGGAATTGATCCTTGGCGACCTCGCCGGCTTACCAGTCAAGGCGTGGCCGGGATTGGAGAAAAGCAAAGGGACAGTATCCTTGAAACTCTATCCGAACAAACAAGCTGCCCTTCAGGCAACCACTACCGGATTCATTGCCCTTTGCGAGCAATCCATCGGAAAAGACTTGGGATGGTTACATCGTGACTTGTCCAAGGAAGTGAAAAAGGTCGGACTGGGATTCGCATTCATGATGGATTCCAAAGCCCTGGCTGAGGAGTCCTTTAATATGCTGAAATCTTCCTTGCTGGCATTCGACGAGGTTCTGCCGCTGGATCCGGATAATGTAAGAACTGTTACCAAACGTGCAAAGGATCAAATGCGCGGGTTGGTTCTCAAGTATGTGGACTTGTTGCAAACGATCTTGGATGGACGTCAGTCAGTCCTTTCGCAGACACAGGAAAATTCACCTTGGAGAATTGAGTTGGATGCACTGATACATGCTCGTTTCCTTCGCCAGCTCGATTTGTCGCGACTTCATCACTACTCGAGATATTTGGAGGCGCTATCAAAACGAATTCAGCGTGCTCGTCAGAATCCTCTAAAGGATGCAGAGAAGGCCAAGCCGTTGATTCAATACATTCAACGATTCAGCAGCTTGAAGGCACCGGTAGCAGAGAAACGTCGATTGAGGTGGATGCTGGAGGAATTTAAGGTACAAATCTTCGCGCAGGAACTGGGTACTGCTGGGCGTGTGTCCCAGAAAATCCTCGATTCAGAATTTGCCCGCCTGGAGAATCAACCCTTGCGCAAGGCATAGAGAGTCAACGAGGCTGCTACGGAGGCATTCAGGGAGTTGATCTTACCACTTTGTGGAATAGCCAGGACAGCATCCGAGTTATTGAGGATGTATTGGCCGACACCTTTGTCCTCTCCACCGATGACTAACAATAGGGGAGTTGGTACATCCTTGGCAAAATCATCCAATGCAACTTTTCCCTTGGTTTCCAATGAGGCGATTGTGTAGCCCGCTTCCATGGCCTTCTGGCAATAAGTGACTGCGTTACAGTCCCGTGCAATGTTCAGGAATTCAACTGCGCCAGCGGACACTTTGGAAACAGATGGATAAACTTCCGGCACACCCTTAGTCGGCAATAGAACATGATGATATCCAAACACCTCAGCCGTTCGCAGAATTGCGCCGACATTGTGTGGGTCCTCAACGTTGTCGAGCAACAGGACACGTTCCTGATTCAGGCATACCTCATTTTTCACATAAGGATAACGGGATACGCGAAGAACCACATTCTGGTGCTCTGGGGATCCGCACAACTGATGTAAACGCCCCTTGTCGGTTAGGTTGAGTCTGACACCTTTAGTTTCGAGCAGCCTGGCCAATGTTTTCAAACGGGAACTGGTTGCGGTCCGCTCGTTCACAAAGGCTTCATGAATAGTTCTTCTATCCGCCCGAAGGCATTCGAAGACTGGGTTTAATCCGTAAAGGAATTCTGTTGAAGCGGATTTTTGAGCCATTAGATTAATTCTCCAGCTGGACCTTGCCGGTTCCCTTGGTAACCGAGCCAATGATCCATGCTTTATGTTTGTGTTTTGAAGCCAGCTTCAGGAATGCGTTCGCTGCGTCGGGTGAAACAATGGCAACCAATCCTATGCCCATGTTAAAGACTTCGTAAGCCTCATCAAAATCAACGCGATTATCCCCAGTGATAGTCTGGAAGATTGGAAGTGTTTTCCATGCGGATGTATCGACAATTGCATTACAACTGTCCGGCAGGATACGAGGAATGTTACCGGTGAATCCGCCGCCTGTAATGTGTGCCAGTCCAAGTACCTTGTTGTCCTTGCGTTGGGCAGCACGTGGTCCCTTGTTGAGCTTTTTCAATGCCTCCAGAATGAGACCGCTGTAATTTACATGGGCCTGCATAAGGGCATTGCCCGTCTTTTGCTTGAATCCCGGGAGGAGATCGTTGCCGGAAAGTTTTAAATCGTTAAAGAGAATCTTCCTCGCCAGTGAGAACCCGTTTGTATGAAGGCCGCTGGATCCCAGTCCGATGAGTACATCCCCTGGACGAATCGCTTTGCCGGTTAGGATTTTCGATTTATCAACAACGCCCGTGATGGAGCCGACTAGATCACATTCCCCCTTAGTATACACACCGGGCAGCTCTGCGGTTTCTCCGCCTACCAATGCAATGTTCCCGGCAACACAAGCGCCGGCCAGGCTCTTCATCAAGGTCACGTAATTCTTGTCCAGACTACCTGTTGCATAGTAATCGAGAAAGTACAAAGGCTCCGCCCCGCAGACCGCGATATCGTTGGCGCAATGATTAACGATGTCTGCTCCGAGATTCTTATAGATGCCGGTCACCTTTGCAGCGGTTACCTTTGTTCCTACACTGTCGGTGCTGCTGACGAGAATCGGATGGTTGCACTTCACCCTGGAGATGTCGAAAAATCCTCCAAATCCGCCGATGGAACCAAGAGATTCCGGACGACTGGCTTTCTGCAGGTGTGGCTTGACCCGGTTAAGTAATTTATCTGCGAGGGCGATATCCACCCCGGCTTGTGCGTAAGCTTTCTGTTTCTTGGCCATTTTAGAGATCGTAGCTTCTTCCGCTGCGATTTTCGTAATAGTGAATAAATGCCTGGTTCACAACCTGTTTGCCACCAGGAGTCGGGTAGTTGCCAGTAAAGTACCAGTCGCCGGTATGTTCCGGAGTCGC
Source organism: Puniceicoccales bacterium (assembly GCA_030595525.1). GTDB lineage: Bacteria > Verrucomicrobiota > Verrucomicrobiia > Opitutales > Oceanipulchritudinaceae > Oceanipulchritudo. The sequence continues at coordinate 15,862 of JAUVDD010000005.1, read as the reverse complement.
TTTGTGCAAGTCCTCAATTGTCTGATAGAGAATGGTCAGTTCACCGTTCCAGGCAATGTTCTTAGGATAGATCATTTCAGCGATTTTCGCGGATATCTGCAGGGCAGTGACCGGAGCGTAGATCTCTTTCACACAATTGACCTGATCTTCCTTGGGCTTAGTAATCTCCTTCAGGCAGGCCCGGTAAACATCGTCGATCCGTTCTTGTGCACCTCGCTCCTTCAGCAGGTTAATAGCGGCCTGAAATGCAATGAATTTGCCCAGTTCGCTCATGTCGATGCCGTAACAATCCGGATAGCGGATTTGCGGAGCAGTGGAAGCCACAACGATCTTTTTCGGATTTGTCCGGGAAAGCATCTTGATGATGGATTCCCTGAGAGTCGTACCACGGACAATCGAGTCGTCCAGCACAACGAGGTGATCCGTTGGTTTTACCACATCATAAGTGATGTCATAAATATGTGAGACCAGTTTGCTGCGACCTTTCTCATTCGAAATAAAGGTCCGCAACTTGATATCCTTGTGGGCGATTTTTTCTGCCCGTGGCCAGTTGTCGAGGATCAGATCATCGACCATTTCCTCATTCAGCGTGCCATCCTTATGGGCCTGAAGTAGTTTTTCCTTAACTGCCATTCGACGATATCGACGCAATCCGTGAAGCAGACCATAACTGGCTGTTTCTGCAGTGTTTGGAATGTACGAGAAAACAGCATTGGTCAGATCGTAGTTGATCTCCTTGAGGACGTACGGACAAAGGGCCTCTCCCAAGGCCTTCCGCTCCTGATAGATATCGGGATCATTTCCCCGGGAAAAGTAAATCCGCTCAAATGTACAGGATGTCCGTGGCCTTGGGTCGTGAAAGCCCTCAATCCGCACAGCACCGGTGTTCTTGATGGCGACAACATGACCGGGTGGTACCTCGCTGATATCATCCTTATCCTTATCGAAAGCGGTCATCAAGGGAACGCGTTCGGAAGCAAAGGCGATGACCTCGTCATCTTCAAAATAATGAGCCGGGCGAATTCCGTGTGGATCCCTCATGACGAAAGAATCCCCGTTTCCGACCATTCCCGCGATACAGTATCCGCCATCCCAGATCGGAGCAGCCTTTCGAAGGATCCTGATGATATCCAACTCATCCGAAATAACCTCCGGAATATCGGGTCCAGCCATATTCGCTTCGTCCCGCATCTTGTGATAGATGGCGGTGTGGGCCTCATCCAAATGGAAGCCGATTTCCTCGAGGATTGTCTGGGTATCCGTATCGTAGATCGGGTGCTGACCCCGCTTGACCATTGTCCGGTTTAACTCACTGGTGTTGGTCATGTTGAAGTTGCCGCAGACCATGAGGTTCCGGGTAGGCCAGTTGCTTCGGCGGAAGTACGGATGACAGGAGCTTTCAGCAAAATCGCCGGAGGTACCATAGCGGAGATGTCCCATCAGGATTTCCCCACCAAAATCAAAATGCATGCGGACAGTTTCGGTGAATTCAGGGATAATTACTCCCTTTTTCACTGCCTTATCATAATGCTTCAATTGCTTTCGGAAAAGTGGGCCGAGGGAATTTTCCCTTAAAATCCGTTCCCGGTGCATGAAGGAATGGCCGTGTGGCATGTTAAGTTTCACACAACCGATGCCCGCTCCATCCTGACCCCGGTTATGCTGTTTCTCCATTAAAAGGAACAGCTTCTGGAAACCATAAAGGGGTGATCCATATTTTTCCGCATAGTATGCCAAGGGCTTTTTCAGCCGGATCAAGGCAATGCCACATTCGTGCTTAATCAGTTCACTCATCGACGATTTTGGATATCTTGTCAGGAACGTGGAGCACTCTTTTGCCCTGTGCAAATCTTTTGTCGGAATTAGTGTTTAAAGAATGTTGCAGTCTGCGAAATGGTTGCTCATCTCAGATGCATGATCAGGCGATTGTATGTGGAAAAACGTCCGGATTTCCGACAAGAGGCAGAGTCTCTTCTAGCAGATATTCGCAGAGATCTGGGCCTGAGTGGCCTGGAAGGTGTGCGGCACCTGTTGCGATATGATGTGGAAGGAGTGCCCGACGAAGTGTGGGAATCCAGCAAACAGTCACTTTTCGCTGAACCAGCTGTGGAGATCGCCTGGGAAAACCGTCCGTGGGAGGAGGGGCAACCGGTTTTCGGAATCGAATATCTGCCTGGCCAATTCGATCAGCGTGCAGACTCTGCTGAGCAATGCCTGAAGCTGCTGGCAGACTGTGATCCGGTAGTCCGTTGCGCAGAAGTTTTGATCCTTGAGGGATCTATAACGGAAGCGGAGTTGGAACAGTTAAAGATCTACCAGATCAATCCCGTGGATTCCCGCGAAGCTGACTTGGAAAGACCAGAGACGCTCCGGCACATCTCCCCTGATCCGGAGCCAGTTGCTTTAATTGAAGGATTCATAGACGGGAATACGGAATTCCTTGATAGCCTGCACGGCACCCTCGGGCTAGCCATGTCCACGGAAGATTTGAAGTTCTGTCAAAAGTGGTTTCGTGATGAGGCAAACCGCGAACCCACGCTGACTGAGATAAAGCTATTGGATACCTACTGGTCGGACCATTGCCGGCATACAACATTTTTGACAGAGATCACATCCGTTGATTTCGAGAAGGGTCCCCTGACCGAACCGATTGAGGCAGCCTGGGAATCCTACAAGGCGGCGAGGGAAAAGGTTTATGGAGATAGACAGGACCAAAAGCCGGTCTGCCTGATGGATATTGCCCTAATGGGTATGAAGTCGCTTCGCGCAGCAGGACAGTTGGATGGATTGGAAGTTTCAGAAGAAGTAAATGCCGCCAGTATCGTTGTTCCAATCGAGATCGATGGAAAAGAGGAAGAGTGGCTGGTCATGTTCAAGAACGAGACCCATAACCACCCGACCGAGATCGAACCCTTTGGTGGTGCCGCGACCTGTCTGGGTGGAGCGATTCGTGATCCGCTTTCAGGACGAAGTTTTGTCTACCAAGCCATGCGGGTGACAGGATGTGGGGATCCACGTCAGCCGATTGAGGACACCTTGCCCGGAAAACTGCCCCAAAGAAAGATCAGTTTGGAAGCAGCGCATGGTTACAGCAGCTATGGTAACCAAATTGGCCTGGCGACAGGCATGGTGAACGAAGTTTATCATCCAGGGTATGTTGCCAAGCGGATGGAAATTGGTGCGGTTATAGCGGCGGCACCGCGTTCGCAGGTAGTGCGCGGAACTCCGGAACCGGGTGACATTATAGTTCTGGTGGGAGGACACACCGGCCGTGATGGTGTTGGCGGAGCAACCGGTTCTTCGAAAGCGCACACAGACACGGCATTGGAAAATGCCGCCGAGGTGCAAAAGGGTGATCCGCCAATGGAGCGCAAACTGCAACGGCTGTTCCGCAAACCGGAAGTCAGTGGCATGATCAAGCGCTGTAATGACTTTGGTGCAGGTGGTGTCTCAGTGGCAATCGGTGAGTTGGCTGATGGTTTGAAGATAGATTTGGATGCCGTTCCCCTAAAGTATGATGGACTAGATGGTACGGAAATCGCACTTTCAGAGTCTCAGGAGCGGATGGCCGTGGTGCTCGATCCGAAAGACCTGCAGGCCTTCCTGGAATTTTCTGCAGTTGAGAACCTTGATGCGGTGAAGGTGGCTGATGTGACTGAAGAAGCGCAATTAAGGATGACTTGGCGCGGACAGATGATTGTTGATATCAGCCGGGAATTTCTGGAGACCAACGGGGTTCGCCAACAGGCAACTATCAAGGTCACACACCCGTCTGATGATAATTCTTTAAACGCTGTTCCGGAAATAGACTCATTGAAGGAGATTTGGGAATCCACCTTGTCGAATCTAAATGTCTGTTCCCAGAAGGGATTAATCGAACGCTTTGACAGCACGATCGGAGCAGGCTCCGTTCTGCATCCGTTCGGTGGAGTAGATCGGTCCACACCAACCGAGGCCATGGCCGCCAAGCTGCCATTGTTGGAAGGATCGACCAATACGGGGACGTTGATGAGTTATGGCTTCCAGCCAAATGTTTCAAAATGGAGTCCGTTCCACGGAGCAGTATTCGCGGTGGTGGAATCTGTATCCCGATTGATTGCCAGTGGTGGAAGCCTTGATGAAACCTGGCTAACCTTGCAGGAATATTTCGAGCGCCTTCGGGATGAGCCAGCCCGCTGGGGCAAGCCGTTTTCTGCGTTGCTGGGAGCATGGTTGGCGCAGGAAGAGTTGGGAATCGCCGCCATTGGAGGTAAGGATTCCATGTCGGGATCGTTCAAGGATATGGATGTTCCACCAACACTGGTGTCCTTTGCTGTCTGTCCGGTTGATATCCGCGATGTCATTTCGCCTGAATTCAAAGATGCCGGAAATACTGTTGTGAGGGTGGCGATTCCGAAGGACGCATCCGGAATTCCAGTTTGGAATACTTTAAAACAGACTTATACGGCAATCACTGCTGCCATCGGGAGCGGTGATGTCATTTCCGCTTCAGTCGTCCGCGAGGGTGGAGTTGCTGCGGCAATCAGCAAAATGACCTTCGGTAACAGGATCGGATTTAAGTTTGCGGAAAATATGGTAAGTGCCGATTTGTTCAGCCGCGATTTTGGCGACCTGATTCTCGAGGTGAATGCAGGAGTCGAACTGGATGCCATTCCGGGTGATACGATTGGGCAGACAATCCAAGAGGCTGTGATTGCAGTGAACGGTGAGGAACTTTCCATAGCGGACATGAAGGCAATCTGGGAAGCACCGTTGGAGGATGTTTTCCCAACCAGGGCTGAGGTCTCGGATTCACCAATCCTGACCCAGCTATTCGAGCCACATGAAGCGAGAAAATCTGTTACTCGTGCAGCCAAGCCGCGTGTCTTGATTCCAGTATTCCCGGGAACAAATTGTGAATACGATACGGCACGGGCATTTGCCGAGGCTGGTGCAGAACCGGAGGTATTGGTCATCCGCAACCGTAATCACGCGGAAATTGAAGCCAGCTTGCAGGCATTGGAACAAGGCCTTGATAAATGCCAGATACTGATGCTGGCAGGTGGATTCAGTGCCGGTGATGAGCCGGGTGGATCAGGGAAGTTCATTGCATCCATTTTCCGAAATGAGCGAGTGGGCGATGCAACTTGGCGCCTGTACAAGGAACGGGATGGTTTGATCCTTGGTATTTGTAACGGATTCCAGGCGCTGGTTAAATTGGGATTATTGCCATTTGGTAAAATCCAGCCAATGCAACCGCATCATCCCAGTCTCACGGTGAATAGTCTGGGTCGGCACGTGTCCTGTTATGTGCGGACAAAGGTCATTTCCAGAAAATCACCCTGGATGTCTCAATGTGAGTTGGGAGCCGAGTATATGATTCCCGTATCTCACGGTGAAGGTCGATTTGTCGGTCCCGAGGAGGTTCTTTCAGGACTTTTCCAGAATGACCAGGTCGCGACCCAGTATGTGGACGCCAATGGTAAGCCTACACTGGCCATTCCTGAGAATCCGAATGGATCGATGCACGCCATTGAGGGTGTGACCAGTCCGTGTGGACGTATTCTTGGAAAGATGGGGCACAGCGAGCGCGTTGGTGACCATGTGGGCGTGAATATCAGTGGCACCAAGATCCAGCCAATTTTCAGTTCCGGTGTTGGTTATTTTAAATATTTTTTGGAGTGCGGAAACATGTTTCCGCTTTAAAAGCGCCGACATGTCGGCGCACTCCATAGGTGATTCCTGAATATTTAGAGTGACAGGGACCATGCAAGTCCCTACCAACCTCTGCTTTTCCAGAAAGAACCGTCAATGAATCCAAAAAACATCCGCAACATCGCAATTATCGCGCACGTCGACCATGGCAAAACAACCCTGGTCGATGAAATGCTGAAAACCGGTGGGCTCTTTCGCGAAAATCAGGTGATTGAAGACCGCATGATGGACTCCATGGACTTGGAGCGGGAAAAGGGCATCACAATCAAGGCCAAGAATACGTCAGTTCACTGGAAAAATGATCTGATCAATATTGTGGACACTCCCGGGCACGCTGATTTTGGAGCGGAAGTTGAGCGAGTGATGAAAATGGTGGATGGTGTACTTTTGCTGGTGGATGCCTACGATGGTCCACAGGCGCAGACGCGGTTCGTCCTGATGAAGGCTCTTCAGCAGCATTTGAAACCGATCGTGGTGATCAATAAGGTGGACCGAGAGCATGCGGATCCTGTGGCTGCGCACGACAAGGTTTTGGAACTGTTTCTGGATTTGGAAGCCGACGAGGACCAGTTCAATGCACCGTTTATTTATGCCAGTTCCAAGAACGGCTGGGCAGATCATACTTTGGATGGACCACGCAAGGATATGACAGCCTTGTTTGAAACGATCATGGAACGCATCGATCCGCCGGTGACGGAGGAGGGTCCATTCCGGATGCTGGTCAGCAATATTGACTGGAATGATTATGTCGGCCGGATTGCTGTGGGACGAATTTTGAGTGGTGAAGTAAAAGCAGGCGAGCGCCTTCAAATCATCCGCAAGGATGGTTCACGTGATACGGCTAAAATCACCAAGCTGTTTGAATACTCTGGATTGCAGACATCGGATTCCCATTTGGGAGTAGCAGGCAACATTGTTGGCCTGGCCGGATTTGAGGTAGTCGACATCGGGGAAACGATTGTGGTGACCGCTGAGCAGGAGGCTTTGCCGTTTGTGGATATTGATCCACCAACAATTCAGATGGAATTTGCCATCAACGACGGACCCTTCTCTGGCAAGGATGGCAAGAAAGTTACTTCCCGACAGATTCGTGAACGCCTTATTCGTGAAACCAAAACGAACATTTCCATTCAGATTGATGAAGGAAGAGAAGGATCTCAATTCATGGTGTCTGCTCGTGGAGCCATGCAGATCGCGGTTTTGGTCGAACAGATGCGTCGCGAGGGTTTCGAAGTGCTGGTTTCTCGGCCAAAGGTCATCAAGAAGATTGTAGACGGAGTCGACTGTGAGCCGTTTGAGAATATCTGGATCGATGTGCCGGACGCAAATGTTGGCGGTATCATAAAGAATCTTGCAACGCGCAAGGGACAGGTAACAGCCATGCATGCCCATATGGGGCGTACCACCATTGAGGCGAATATTCCGACTCGTGGTCTGATCGGTTTTGAATTTGATCTCGTCAACATGACAAGCGGACACGGTGTCATGAGTCACATGTTTGAATCCTACAAGCCGTTGGCCGGGAAAATTGTTTCCCGCCAGACAGGCACACTGGTTTCTATGGAACAGGGTACGGCTACGGGCTACACGCTCATGTCGTTGGAAGATCGCGGAAAGCTGTTCGTTGCTCCGGGGGACGAGGTTTATGTCGGCATGATTGTCGGAGAAAGTCCCAAACGTATTGATTTGCCGGTCAATCCGACCAAGGGCAAACAACTGACAAATGTTCGTGCTTCTGGCAGCGACAAGAATATACAGTTAGCACCGCCGATGAAATTCTCTCTGGAGCGGGCGCTTGAATATATCGATTCCGACGAGTTTGTTGAAGCTACTCCCAAGATCCTTCGCCTCCGTAAGCGCATCCTTGATCCCCATGCCCGCAAGCGCATGGAGAGGTCGTCCAAGAAGTAGGCAATAAGCTTTAGGACTTAGGAATCACAAGGACGTTAAGTCCTGTAGAGATGATACTTGGCAGATTCCCTCCGAAAATTCTGACAATAGCGATCCCAGTCGGCAAGGAGTGTCTGAATTGGAAGATTTGCTCCACGCTGAATCAGGTAATCGAGTACCATTGAATCGCCAACATGTTTGTTAAAGAGGCCCTTGATGGAATCGGTTGCCGCGGCGAATGGATTGGATCTATCCCATTCGCATGCGAGTGCCATCATGTGGAGGCTCAATTCTGTTGGTCTTAAAGCATTCCAGTTGGTTACTTGTACGTAAGTGGAGCGTTGGGATTTGCCGTTCACCGATACAGGGACAACCGGGAACGCTAATCCTCGAATTCGGCGTGCTGACAGCGCCCGGGAAATTTCTTCCGGTGATTTCTGAGGATACCGGATGAGTCTGAAAGGCAACCGGGTACCGTATCCGTGGGAGAATCCTCCCAACTGTGCACCGAGACCCGTCATTGGATAACCCAGGACAGCTGACAAATCCCGAATCGCAGGGGAGGTCGGGATCCAATTTAATTTGGTTGAGTTCCACATCATTCCACGTGACCAACCGGACATGCGGACAATCTTCAGTTTGCCCCTCCAGCGCAAATTATCGGACAACTGCAAAACACCGGCTTTCAATCTAGACATATTTGCCAGTTCACCGATGGTCATGCCATGGACATATGGAACTTGAAAGGATCCTACATAACTCATCCATTCCTTTTCCAGAAACGGCCCGTCAATTTTTAATCCGCCAAGTGGATTGGGACGGTCCAGTACGACGACTTGCTTTCCGTATTTGAAGCACTCCTCCATCACGTAACGCATACAGCTGACATATGTGTAACTGCGGGCACCGATATCCTGTAAGTCGATGACCATTGTATCGATTTTGGCCAGCATCTCGGGAGTAGGCCGGCGATACTTGCCATAGAGGGAATATACCGGTAACTGCGTCCGTGGATCGATTTTGTCCAATACCGGAACGTTAGCCTTTTCATTGCCGTAGATCCCGTGTTCAGGACCAAAAAGTGCAACCAGATTAACTATGGGTGATTTGAATAGTACATCGATGGTTGGTATGCCATACCTATTTACTCCCGCCGGATGAGTAAGCAGTCCAATGCGATTGCCTCTGAGGGAACGGAAATTTTCCTTGGCCAACATGTCGATTCCAAGGTAAACCCTCTTGGAGGATGCCGAGGCAGCGTCGACGCCCTGGGAGGATAGACACAGGCCTGCGGTTGCCATGAATGATTGTTTGAGAAATTTTCGACGGTTCTGTGTATGAGGGTTCATGGATCGGATATGTGTGTGGGAGGAAAAATCAGTTATTGGTCCCTGGAATGTGCTTCTCTAATTTTCTGCTGAAGAAGATGTAGTTTCTTGTATGAATACATCCACTTCATAGGCTGCCAGTCGATAAACGACCGATGCGATTATTCCAAGAAAAATGCCAAGGACACAACCTCCAAGTGTTGTCAATAGCCAGATTGTACCCAAGTATTTGAAATTGAATCCCCAATTTTCACCTCTCCTGACACGGAAAGGAATATACAAGGTAAGAGCCATGCACGCAGGCGCATGGAGATGTCGTCCAAGATGTAAGGTTGTTTTTTTTAATGAATCCGTTATCCAAGCATATTATGAAGCTTGGTAAATGGACGGGTTTTTTTCTAATTGTTACGCTTACAATAGGATTCAGTTTTGGAGAGAAAAGTGGATCTTCTGAATCGTTTATAAACGGGGTTAACATCCAGGGAGCTTTTCGGACCAGGGTCCATGGGAAGATGGTCCGGGAAAAGGTCATAAACGACGTAGCCAAGGTGATCAACAAACTGGGATTCGAATCAATTCGGATCGGAGGTACTTCACTGATGGGCGGAAGTTTTGATTCCGAGCATAAGGGCTACGGATGGTCAAAATATTGGCATATTGAAGAGGTTCGACATGTTCACCCGAAGAATCCCTATACCGGGGAACCATGGAATTTCAATCGGATGGCGATCGAGACAGCTGCCAAGGCAAGGGTCAGTGTCTGGATCGATTTTCATCGGTATATGGAAAAGGAGGACATGGACATGGCTTTGTCTATGGCCAGAAAACTTGGTGTGGAGGTCATAGGCATTACCCGTGACAACGAGCCGTACGTTCCGGAGAGGTTCAAATTCGTTGAAGCCGCTTTTCGGGAATTCACCGAGGAACGGTTTGATAGCCAGCACTGGCCAATCATGTATTTCACGGATGGCCGATTAAAGAGTCGGAAAAAGCGAGAGCTCGTCGTGCAGAGATTGTTCAAGGAATACAGCAGTCCGGGTGAGGGGATTGAGATGCACTGCTATTGTCCGATTGAATTGAAAGAGGATCCCGAGGCATTTATCAGGGAAACGATCGCTCGAACTGTGGATGCATACGGTGTATCCACCGAGAATATAGTTGCCGGCGAATGGTCCGGTAAGAATCAGGAACGCTGGGAAGCTGAAGAATTGAATCAGGTTATTGAGGACTATCTGAAGGTTTTCGAGGAAAATGGAATCAACAGCTACTACCAGATTCTGGGAAGCGAGAATGAACAGAGCGGTCTCTGGAACTTCAGGACAAATACTCCCAATCGGGGAGCAGAGGTGTTTATGGGATTTGCCGCGAAAAGAAACTAGCGCGGCATGAAGAACCACAAGAACTTTAAGTCCTATAGAGCTGATACTTGGCAGAATCCTTTTTAAACTGCTGACAGTAACGCGCCCAGTCGGCGAGGAGGGAACTGATGGGGATTCTGGAACCATTCCTAACGAGGTGATCGATGACACGTGAATCGCCGACATGCTTATTAAACAGACCCCTCAGTGAATCGGTGGTAGCGGCAAAAGGATTGGATTCATTCCAGTCACAGGCGATGGCCATCATATGCAGGCTCAATTCGGTGGGCCGAAGGGTGTTCCAGTTGGTCACTTGTACATAAGTGGCACGATGTGGCTTACCCTTGACGGTGAGCGGGACAATGGGAAACGCCAGACCGGGAATCCTGCGACTGGACAAGGTCTTGGAGATTAGCTCAGGGGACTTTTGTGGAAATTGGATTAGCCGGAACGGCAGTTGAGTCCCATATCCATGAGAAAAGCGCCCCAACTGGGCACCGAGACCGGTCATCGGATAACCTAATACTGCGGAAAGATCGGGAATGGCGGGCGAGGTAGGAACCCACTTGAGGCCGGTTGAGTTCCACATCATTCGGCGAGACCATCCGGACATGCGTATGACCTTTAATTTTCCCCGCCTACGAATAGAATCAGAAACTTCAAGTACCCCCGGTTTGTTTTTGGCCATGGTAGCGAGTTCACCGATTGTCATACCATGAACATAGGGGACCTGAAATCCCCCCACATAGCTCATCCACTCTTTTTCCAGGGGCGGGCCATCGATTTTCAGCCCACCAAGGGGATTCGGGCGGTCGAGAACAACGATCTCTTTCCTATATTTGAAAGCCTCCTCCATGACATACCGCATGCAACTGACATAGGTATAGCTTCGGGCACCGATATCCTGCAGGTCGATGACCATGATATCGATCTTGGCGAGCATTTCCCGAGTGGGACGGCGATACTTCCCGTAAAGTGAAAACACCGGAAGACGTGTTCTTGGATCGATCTTATCGGCTACCGGAATGTTAGCCTTTTCATTTCCATAAATGCCATGTTCGGGTCCAAAAAGTGCAACCAGGTTAACCAAAGGTGACTTACGTAGAACATCGATGGAGGAAGTTCCGAATCGATTGACTCCAGCTGGGTGAGTGAGCAATCCGATACGTTTACCCTTCAGCGCACGGAATTGGTCCCGGACCAGCATGTCGATACCGAGGGCAACCTTTGGAAGAGTCGCTGGAGCAGAGTGGCTGGCTAGTGGAGACAAACAAACGCCAGCGGAGGCCAACAGGGAATGTTTCAGGAAAGTTCGACGATTATCGGGAAGAGGAGTCATTTGAATTGGTTGGGGTGTTGGGTTGATCAGGGTGATTCCTGGCATGGGACTCTCTGATCTTTTTCTGGAGAGCACGTAGTTTAATATTGAATACAACTACTTCGTAGGCGGCCATTCTGTAAAAGACGGATCCTATTGTGCCAAGGAAGGTGCCGAGTACAATACCTCCCAAAGCGGTGAATGACCAGACGGTTCCAATGTAGTCAAAATTGTACTCCCAGGTGCCAGCGCGCAACGAATCCATTAGAACTTTCATTTCATCCATATTCAGGCTGGGTGATTCAATTCCGAACGGATGCATTATGACGCGGCCAATCTGGTACGCCGTGAAATAAATGGGTAGGGCGGTCAGCGGATTAGTAATGAATTGGAGCGTGGTCAGGATAGGGAGATTCGCTCGCAGTAGAAATGAAAAGGCAACTGCCAGTGGCAATTGAATGCCATAGATGGGAAGAAGTGAAAGAATGCAACCCGCATAGATAGCCGGGACGACGGCCTTTACCCGGAAGCACCAAAGGTAAGAGCGTTTTCTCGCCGCTTTTGTGAACCACTTCAGCACAGGGAACTTGTGCATATTGGTTTTGCGAGGCATGACACGAAGGAGTCGCTTAACCCGAGCAATTCGCTCGTGCCGTAAAAGCCGCATCTTACGTTCTTCTTGTGTCATACCCGGATAAGGCTATACGATCCTAAAGGCAATGGGTGTGACAAGCAAAAGCACCATCAACTTGCTTTATTCGAATCAAGAACGGCGATTTTCAATGTATTCGGGGTTTCTCTCAATGATTTATCGAGAGGCCAACCTGGATCAGAGATCTCACTAACCTTGAGGTTCGGATAGATGGAACTCAGTTGACTGACAGTTTCCGGATCCGCACTGCCACAGAACAAATTAACTGGTTTCTCCTGACCAGTCAGGACCAGTAAACTGAAGGGTCCTTTTCCGGCGAGTGAGCTTTTGTCGAAACGGCCTTCCCCCGTCAGGATACAATCGGCTTTCGATACGCCGTCTGATAAATTGAGAATTTCTGATACCAGCTGGAATCCTTCAACGAAAGAACTATCAGGAAGGGCATGTCGCAGGGCAAAGCCAATTCCGCCGGCGGCTCCAGAGCCGGGTTCGGCCATGAGGTTGTCCCAGTCCGCTGGATTCCTGCCATACAAACCCAAAAGGCGACTTCCCATCTTCCGCATGTTGCGTTCCATATTAACCAGGTCTTCCTGTTTTAACCCCTTTTGTGGACCAAATACATGGGTAGCCCCATTTTCTCCGAGAAGGGGGTTGGTAACATCGCAGGCAATCCTTACGGGCGGGAATGTATCGATGAGGTGGGATGTGGATCCGACCGTATTGATCAGTTTGAATTTCCCGGGAGTCATGTCAGTCACTTCCTGTAATTCGCGATCATAATAGGCCACTCCCAATGCTTCGAGGGCTCCGGCTCCACAGTCATTGGTCGCACTGCCACCGATTCCCAGAACAACAGCTTTGGCCCCTGCATCAACCGCTTCCTTTATCAGGACTCCGGTTCCGTATGTGGTGGTTTCCCAGGGATCCCGTTCTTCATCTGAAAGACACTCATATCCACTGGCAGATGCCATTTCCACAAATGCCACGCGGTCGCTTGAGTTCAAACCAGGCAATTCCAACCTGCTCAGTGCAGGCCCCGGAATCTTTCCTGCTTCTACCAAGGCAAATTTCCCGCTGGTTGGTACGAAACGTGGGCCGGGTACTTCGACCTCATGCAAGCTGCCATCAAGAACAGACGCGATAATCGAAGCGAAGCCTTCCCCTCCATCCGTTAGTGGGCAGATGGAAATAGTTGCTCCCGGGTCGGATTCCAGAATCGCCTCCTTGGCGATGGAACAGGCCTGATCCGAGGTGATGGCACTCTTGAACTTATCAAAGGCTAACAGGTAATGCATGATGGTTATTCGTACAGTTTCTTGGAGAGATTGAGATTTCTTGATTGGATGGTGCTGGCATCTGTGACTTCACCGGGAGCCTTGTCTGGATCCTGGTTCAAAAGGTTTCCATCCGAGTCATAGTATTTGAGAACTGCCCTGCGGTCAATGAGTGGACCCTCAAAAGTCAGGGTCGCAAAGTTTCTCTTATTGATTTGGTTCGAATCCGTATTGAAAACATTCAGCCTGTGAGGATTGGGATCTTCAGAAATGGAGGACGGCCCGGCACACATGGGAGATGAGGTTATATCCCAGAAATGCGTATCCTTGTAGACCAGTTTATTGACCTCTGCCCGGTGGATATCTCCTGTGATAAAGATCACATTGTGGATCTCTTCTTCTGCCAGACGATCGAACAGATAATTCCATTCTTCGGGAAACTCCCTTAGGCTATCCTTTCCATTTGGTGAGATGACCTGGTTGCCAATCGCCACCACATGGAACGTACTTGGGTAGCTGCTGATAGACTGGTTTCGATTCCATTTCATTAACTCAACCAGCCAATCAATCTGTTTTCTTCCAAGCATCTGGCGCTCATATCCAAAAGGATCAGGATTCAGGTCCCCAACGGTTCGATAAGTGCGATTATCGGTCAGATAGAAATGCACATCTCCCCAGGCAAAGTATGTGAAAATACCCGGAGTCTCAGGTAATCCTGCCGTTGGATTCCCATGGAACAGGCTGAAAATTTCTGTCGCCAAATCCTTATTCCAATAATCCCGACCAATATCATTTGGACCGTAATCATGGTCGTCCCAAATTCCATAATTAGGAATATTGGCCAACATGGGACGCAACTCCGGGATGGAGCGATCGTGGGTCCAACGATGGATCATTCCGGTACGACTGCTCCAATCGGGTTCGCGATAATAGACATTGTCGCCTAGCCAGACGAACACGTCCGGATCTACTTCGTAAATGGATTCAAAAATATGATATTCACCCCCGTATGGACTGCCATTCAATCTGTCGTAACCGCCTTCTTCATTTATGTAGGCACAACTTCCAAATCCCACCGTGAAATCAAATGGTTGGTGACCGGTTTCCCGGTACCTCCAGTTTTTCGGGGTATGGAATACCATGGGAATAGATCCGCTTTTGTATCCCTTACGGAATTTGACCGACTGCTTCTTACCATCGATGTAGATCGCATAGCCGTAGTTTTTTCCCGCTTCCACCTGATCCGCTACGCATTTGGCAATAAAAGCCGTACGCTTCTCGGTCATGATTGGATCGGTTTTACGTACATCGGATCGGACGTCCTGCGGCCAATATTCCACATGAACCTTTGCCGGGGAATCTGTCTGCACAATGATCAGGGCTTCTGCCATGTTGGCATAACCGAGCATCGGTCCGGATTGGATCTTTGCCCCTGACGCGAGCAGGGGAGTGATGCACAAAGTGACAATGAGGGGAATAATCCGAGTCATAACAGCTACAGCTTGTTGACCAATTCCCTTGGGTCAATTCAAGCGGTGCAAAAACAATCAGGAAAGCAAACCGAGCTCTTCCAGTTGGGATTTTGGCCGTTCCGGCCACTCCCGGTTGGCGATTGGACTGGCTGGACTGGGATGAAGAATTGTTCCGATCCGCAGACCACCAATATTCAGCCGTTGCAGGCACTTCGTGGCAAAGCCTCCGACTCCGACTGCCATCTCCGGTTCTAGTATCGCGATGACATTTCTCAAATGTTCATCACAGGCAGCCTCAAGGTGCTGCCTTTCTGTTGCTGTCAGCTTATCTGGTGTCAGGTTGGCTCCGGATTCCAGTAGAAATGCCAAAGGACAATAATTGAAGACGAAAAACTGCTCAAAAAACGCATCGGGGGATTCGAAAATCTCTGAAAACAGTCCCCACAATCTTCTACCACTGACCTCTGATCTGGCACAATTGAAACCCTCGATAGGGCGCTTTGGATGTTCATTCCTCGGCTTCCCGATCTCCGCCCGCAATCCCATCCAGTCGCGCACTGCCGGAATTTCCCCAAAAGGAACACCTGTTTGGGACATCCCCCATGGACCGGGATTCATTCCAAGGAATATGGCCCGCTTTTTCGATTCTCCATATCGTTCAACATATGCCTGATATCCGGGCAGAGCATATTCGAATGTGTTATAGACCGCCCAGACTTTGTCCGAGAAGCTGAGCTTGTTGCATTTTTTGGCGAGGGTTTTGGCTTCTGAGATAAGGGAATCACTGATGGAGGACATGGTGTTTTCGATACTTGAAACGAATTATGTGACAAGAAGATAACTGATACCGTTGGAGTTCCGCCTTCAGGAGGGCTT